>NZ_BAAAHE010000008.1:136624-319749 GCF_039525035.1 Sporichthya brevicatena | reverse complement strand
GAGGCCGGGCCGGTGCGACGGGAGGAGTGACGTGCCGCGGTGGCGGCGTACCAGCGGTCGAAGGCGCCTTGGGATCCGATGGCGGCGGCGATCGCGGCGAGGCCGAAGAACATCTGCAGGCACTGGAAGAAGTCTTCGTTGGTGATGTAGTTCGGCACGACGTAGAGCAGGATCGGGGCGACGATCGCGGCGACGACGGTGCGGCGGCCGGAGATCGCGAGGACGGCGAGCACGATCAGGGACTGGACGAAGAAGTAGCTCTCGGCGCTGACCGAGCCGAACATCGAGGCATACAGGGCCCCGGAGATCCCGGCGAGGAACCCGGCGATGCAGAACACGATCGTGCGGGAGATGTTCACCGCCAACCCCAGGGTGGACAGCGCGACCGGGGCATCGGCCATCCCGCGCAGGAGCCGGCCCAGGCGGGAGCGCTCGATCCAGAGCACCAAGGCCACGCAGGCGGCCGCGATGGCGAGCAGCAGGTAGTAGTAGTGGGCTTCGGAGGTGTCCATGTCCCAGAACCCGGGCCGCTCGGTGTCGACCGAGCCGAACCCGAACATGTAGTCCTTCGCGTAGAAGAACTGGTTGAGCACGATGCCGAAGCCCAGGGTCGCGAGGCCGAGGTAGAGCCCCGACAGGCGGATCGCGGGGACGGCGATCACGAGCGAGACCGGCACGCAGATCAGACCGGCGACTCCCAGCGCGAGCGGCCAGGGCATGCCCCGGCCCAGCATGTGCGCGAAGGTGGAGGCACCGATGGCGGCGAACCCGATCTGCCCGAGGGAGATCTGGCCGGAGATGCGGACCAGCAGGTGCAGGGACATGAACAGCCCGACCTGAGTCAGCGCGACGTTCCAGGCGATCTGGTGCGTGCCCGAGAACGCGGGGACGGTCAGCGCCGCGGCCAGCACGACGCCGAGGATGATCCGCCGGTCGCGCAGGGAGACCCGGCTCTCCTTGGCGGCGCGGGGCTTGACCTGCCGGCCGACCTCGACCAGGTGCCGGCGCGGGATCACCAGCAGACCGATGAACAGCACGATGAACGGCACCGTGAGGTCCAGACCGGCGAGCTGCTCGGAGGAGGTCGACAGGTCCTTGGACACCAGCTTCTGGGCCAGCGCCACGATCACACCACCGACGAAGCACATCGGCAGGTTGCGGAACAGGGCGATCGTCGCGGCGCCGAAGGCCTGCACGATCAGGACCGCGAGGACGTTGACGTCGACCTGCTGCTGGGTGGAGGCGAACAGGATGCCGGAGGCGGAGGCGAAGATCGACCCGATCACCCACGCCGTGCGGCGCACCCGGGTCGGGGACTCACCGGTCATGTCCAGCAGCTGCGGGTCATCGACCACGCCGCGGATCGCGGTCCCGAGGCGGGTGTAGCGGAAGAACGCGAACAACCCGACCGCGGCCGCGGCGCCGATGCCGACGGTGATGCACTGATCCACCGTCACGCCCACGCCGGAGATGGAGAAAGCCTCGTCCTGCGGGAGGAAGTAGTCGAACCGGCGACCCTGGCCGGTGTAGCGCAGGACGATGAGCGCCTGGATGAACACCAGCAGACCGACCGTGCCGACGATCTTGTAGGCCGTGGAGACCGGCGCCAGACCCGCGGCCAGCCGCTCCATCACCAGACCCACCAGCGGGCCGATCACGAACACGACCAGGAACGCCGCCAGCGGCCACGCCATCCCCTGCTGCTGACGCAGGTCGAAGAACGCGTACGCCGAGAGCGCGCAGACCGCGCCGTGACCGAAGTTGAACACGCCCGAGGTCTTGTACGTCAGCACCAGACCCATGGCGCAGATGCCGTACACCGAACCCGTGACCACACCGAAAATCAGATAAGGCAGGTACTCGTTCATGCGACCGGCACCTCCCCGTGCAGCTCACCGGCGAGACTGCTGCGGCAGACCCCGCACTCACCGAATCCACGCGCGACCGCGTCCGCGGCGCTGATCTCCGTCACGGCCTTGCCGCGGGCGATCGGGCAGTGCGTGCGGTGGACGATCGTCATGCCCGGGCCGACCACCAGCGCGAGCGACTCCTCGGCCGCCGACTCGATCGTGGTCCCCTCAGGCTCGTCGGCGGCGTGCAGCTGCAGCCGGCCGCGCTTGGTGACCGTCACCGACCAGCCCATCACGTCGGCGAGGTCGAACATCAGCTGACGCTGCCCGAGGCGGACCTCACGGGAGGCGACGGTCAGGAAGTAGACGGCTCCGCAGGCGGCCACGGCCGCCCCGAAGCACGCCACCGCGACCCACACTTCCTGCTCACGCAGGCGAACCTCGCCACTCACACCGATCCAGGACCACACCCCGATCGCCGCACCGAGCACCGCGAGCACCACCGCCCGGGTCAGGTCCGAACGACGCCACGGCACCGGCTCACGCAGATACCGCCGCCGGCGGCGCGCGCTCGACGGTGCCGCCGTCGCCGTCCGCTGGGTCGGCTCGTCGGCCGCGGCGGCAGGGTCGGTGAGGTCGGTGAACTCAACTGCGGACATGGGCGCCCGCACCACGCGCTTCCAGCTCCCGAGCACCGAGTTCGCGCTCGAGCAGGTTCCCGACCCGGCGCAGCTCACGCCACTCGTCCCGCAGGTCCGCGGTGATCCACAGCACCGCCGCGACCCCGAGCAGGAACACCCCGGTCAGACCGGCCGAGACGATGTAGGGCAACTGCTCGGCCACATGCTCGGTCCCCGACGTGCCGATCCACCCGATCAACAGGGACACCGCACCGGCCAGCGCGCACGCGATCGCGATCGTGCGGTCCCACTGGGACCGAACCAGGTTCAGGAATTCCATCGCGCCGACACTCCCTTGGCACCGAGGACCGCCGCAGCCAGCAGCCCGACGAGCGTGAGACCGACCAGGGCCAGATAGATGGCCGAGAAGTCGCTGGACAGGAAGGCGGGCAACCCCGCCGCCACCAGCGCAGCGCCTGTCCCGGAAATGCCGTCAGCCGCCTGGGGGTTCAGGTCCACCGTCGGCACCCCTCCCGACGTGGACGGAAGGATCCCGAGGCCGGCCGCGTCCACGGCGCCCGGCGTCCCCGCGATTCCGCCCCCGGACAGGTCGTTCGGCAGAGCTCCCGGCAGGCCGCCGGGCAGGGCATCCAGCCCGCCCTCAGGACCGCCCGCAGTCTCGGGCGCGCGACTGACCGCGGCCTGCGTGTCCCCGATGATGAACGTGGCCGGGGTCTCGCCCGAGTAGAACGGGTTCTCCGGCGGGGCGGGCATCGTGTACTGGATCGAGAAGACGCCGCCCTGGATGCCGTTCTTGGTCTCCTGCGGGGCGGTGTAGGCCAGCGTGACGCCCTGGGCCTTGAACGCCTGCACGACAGCGTCCGCGGGGACCGCGTACTTCTGCGCCTCACCCTCGAAGGGGTGGGTGACGACGAAGTAGCCGTTGATGAATCCGATCCGGGGCTCGACCAGGGTGGTCCCGCCGTTCGGGACCGGCAGCGGCGGCGCCGGGATCGGGTCCGGGGCCGGGACCCCGGGGATCGGGAACGGGAACGGAACCGGGTACGAACTCGGCGTCTGCTCCGGAATCCGCAGCACCAGACCCGGCACCGAGATCTCGTCGATCGTGAAGTTCGAGGTCCGGGTCAGCGTGCCGTTGGCGTCCGCCACCACCGAAACCGCCGAGTCGAAGCCCTTCAGGCTCACCAGCGGACCCAGCATCGTCAACGGGGACGACGCCGTCGCGCTGGCGACGACGTTGCCGTCCGGACTCTCGTCCACCTCCGAATGTGACACGGCGCCAGATCCGGTGGACCCGACGATCCCCTCCGCCACCGTCGACGTCGAACGGCTCGTCGCCGAGAGCTCGATCCCGGGATAGCTGACTCGTGCCGGGGCTTGGCCGTAGGTCGAGGACGCCGTCAGCGGGTACGGCGGCACCGGGATCCCGAACAGACCCGACACCACACCCGGGGCGGTCGGCACGTAGTCACCGAGGTACGGGAACGAGGCGTTCGCATCGCCCTTGTCGAGCGAGGACTGCGCGACGTCGGTCTGCGGCCCACCGCCCTCCGGCTTGACCCCGGCGGGGATCGTCTGGTTCGTGAAGTAGACGTCCACGGCCACCGACCGTGCGCTCGCGGCGTAGTACGAGTTCACATCCGCATCCGCCGTCGGCACCCAGGCGAGAACCGGGCCCATCAGGGCGGCTGCTGCGATCAGTGCGGTACCCAGCCGGAGAAGCCGTCGTGTCTGGGTGTTCCTGCGCCGCATCGGCCGCTCCTCATCCTGTGCCGCCGTGGCCTGGCGAATGTGATCCGATTTACAGATAAACTATCTAACTCAATAAACCTATGCAAGGCTGAGCCACGGATGGGAGGAGGCGGAATGGCTAGTCCGGACATCACCGACGGCCTCGCGGTGCGTGAGGTGTCGGTCCGGTACGGCGGTCACCTGGCCGTGGATCGGATCAGCCTGGACGCCCCGAAGGGCCGGATCACGGGCCTGATCGGACCGAACGGTGCCGGCAAGACGACGACCTTCAACGCCTGCACCGGCCTGCTCCGGCCGACCTCGGGAACCGTCCATCTCTTCGGGGAGGACGTCACCGGTTCGACCCCGCACCACCGCGCGCAGAAGGGTCTGGGCCGCACGTTCCAGCGCATGGAACTGTTCGACTCGCTCACGGTGCGGGACAACGTCTCCCTCGGGCGGGAGGCCGGGCTCGCGGGCTCGAAGCCGTGGCGGCACATCCTGGGCCGGCGCTCCGACGCCGGTGTCGTGGCCGCCGCCGTCGACGAGGCGATCGAGGCGTGCGGCATCACGAACCTGATCGACCGTCGCCCCGCGGACCTCTCGACCGGTCAGCGGCGTCTGGTCGAACTCGCCCGCTGCATGGCCGGCGGCTTCCAGGTCATGCTGCTCGACGAGCCGTCCTCGGGTCTGGACAAGACCGAGACCAAGCGGTTCGGGGAGATCCTGCGCTCGCTGGTCGCGGAGCGCGGCGTCGGCATCCTGATCGTCGAGCACGACATGGCGCTGGTCATGTCCACCTGCGACTACATCCACGTCCTCGACTTCGGCAAGCCCATCTTCGACGGCACCGCGCGTGAGGTCGGCACCTCCGACCTGGTGCGCGCGGCCTACCTCGGCAGCGAGGCGGTCGAGGAGTCCCTCGACGAGAATTTCGACCCGGCGGAAGTCTGAGAAGCAAGTCTGAGAAGGCAGGTCAGAGGACATGTTCGAGCTTCAGGGTGTCCACGCCGGGTACGCCGGCACCACCGTCCTGCGCGGGGTCGACCTCGTCGTCCCGCCCGGTTCGGTCGTGGCGTTGCTCGGCGCGAACGGCGCGGGTAAGACGACGCTGCTGCGGCTCGCGTCCGGGCTGATCCACGCCACCGAGGGCCGACTGGTCCTCGACGGCGAGGACGTCACCCGCAAGGCTCCGCACCAACTCGTCAAGCGCGGGATCTGTCACGTGCCCGAGGGACGCGGCATCTTCCCCAACCTGACGGTGCGTGAGAATCTCATCCTCCAGTCGCCGGCCGGCAAGGAGAAGGAGTCGATCGAGAAGGCCTGCTCCGCCTTCCCCCGCCTCGGCGAGCGCATCAACCAGGCCTGCGGCACGATGTCCGGCGGCGAGCAGCAGATGGTGGCCCTGGCCCGCACCTACGTGCAGAACCCGAAGGTCGCCCTGCTCGACGAGGTCTCGATGGGTCTCGCACCCAAGATCGTCGACGAGATCTTCGAGTTCCTCGCCCTCCTTCGCGACCAGGGCTCCTCCCTGCTCCTGGTCGAGCAGTACGTCACCCGCGCCCTCGAGGTCGCCGACTACGTCTACCTGCTCAACAAGGGCGAGGTCGCCTTCGTCGGCCAGCCCAGCGAACTCGACGGCGCCGACGTCTTCGCCGAGTACGTCGGCGTGGACGTCGGCCACTGAACCTCGACCCGAACCGGGAACGGCGGGCGGCATCGGCTCAGCAGGGCAATAGCGACTCACTCGTCTCGCACTCCGAGGCCACCGCGCCCAGGCCCGTCGAACGTCGCCGTCGGCCTGGCCGGCCCGGATTTTGCCCGAATCAGTTAACTCTTACGACTATTACCCTCAGGAGTTGTCATGCGAGACGCCGTTATTGTCGACGCTGTCCGGACACCGGTCGGCAAACGGAACGGCGGGCTCTCCGGGGTGCACCCGGTGGACCTGTCGGCCCACGTGCTCACGTCTTTAGTTTCACGGACGGGACTGGACCCGGCCCTGGTCGATGACGTCGTGTGGGGTGTTGTCGCGCAGGCCGGCGAGCAGACGTGGGACCTCGCACGTAACGCGGTTCTCGCCGCGGGGTTGCCCGAGGAAGTGACCGGGGTGACCGTCGATCGGCAGTGCGGGTCCTCGCAGCAATCGGTGCACTTTGCCGCGGCCGGATTGATTGCGGGGCACTACGACGTTGTCGTCGCGGGCGGGGTTGAGTCGATGTCGCGCGTGCCGATGGGGTCCTCCGCCCAGGGCAAGGATCCCCTCGGGCCGCTCTACGCCGCCCGCGTCGGCACGACGCCCAACCAGATCGTGGGCGCGGAGATGGTTGCCCGGAAGTGGGGGATCTCGCGCACGGCAGCGGACGAGTTCTCCGTCTCGTCCCACGAACGTGCCGCCGCAGCGTGGGCGGAGGGCCGGTTCGATTCTCAGGTGGCACCGGTGACGCTTGCGGACGGATCCGTCGTGGCGCGGGACGAAGGCATGCGGGACTCCACCGTCGAGGGTCTCGCGGGGCTCAAGACCGTCCTCGACAGCGACAACAGCATCGTCACCGCGGGCAACTCGTCTCAGATGTCCGACGGCGCAGCAGGCCTGTTGATGATGACGTCGGCGAAGGCCGCATCTCTGGGGTTGTCGCCGATCGCGCGGGTCCACACTGCCGTTCTCGCCGGCGCAGACCCGGTGCTCATGCTGACCGCTCCGATCCCGGCGACGGCTAAAGCTCTGCGCAAGTCGGGTCTGTCACTCGCCGAGATCGGCGCGTTCGAGGTCAACGAGGCGTTCGCGCCGGTGCCGATGGCGTGGCTCGCTGAGTTCCCCCTCGACGACACGATGCTGAATCCACTGGGCGGCGCCATCGCCATCGGGCATCCGCTGGGCGGATCCGGTGCACGGATCATGACGACCCTGATCCATCACATGCGGGACAACGGCATTCGCTACGGACTTCAGACAATGTGTGAGGGCGGAGGCCAGGCCAACGCAACGATTCTCGAGTTGATCTAGCTACTCAAATCCCTCGGTAAGCCGCTGAGTGGGTGCTCCGGCTCGTCGTGATCGGTTTTGTCGGGTGTGGTGGAGCGTGCGCGCAACGCTTGGATGGCCGCGGTGGCCCGGGAGGGGCTCGACAAACGCTCCGTCGCGTCTCGACCCTGAAGCACCGCCAAAGTGAAAGGGCTTGCGTCCTACCCGCCTCGCTCGTGGGGCCGGCTCGCTGGCCGCTATCGATCACAGTTGCGCTGGGTCGAGGTCCAATGCCAAACGCCGCAAGGCGTGATCTAGCCGTGCTGCTCAGCGGTCGTTCGAGCTGGGCCGGCCAGAACCCCGTGCACTACCACGTCACTCATCGACAGCTTTCGCAGACAGCAGGCCCCGATGCGAGCAGAGTCGTCCACAGGCGTCCGGAGTGAACCGAACCACTCGATGATGACGGTTAACGTTCTTAACGTCATCGATGTCGCAAAACGGCGATGACCGCGCGTTTCCGCTGGTCAGAAGAGCCGGCGGCCGGACTTGAACCGGCAACCTTTCGATTACAAGGCGGCCGACGGTCACCGCACCTCGCCTCCCGAGCGTGCGACGACCTCAGACCGAACCTCCACAGAGCTCAGAAATCTCCCTACACACGTCAGTTCAACGTCAGACTTAACGTCATGGGAGCCCTCCTGGCCATGCTGGCATCCACCCGGCAGACCTGTCCGCCATGCCGCGGATCAGCACCTCAGGCGCCTGTCCACCGCGGGGGGCGCTTGTCACGGAAGGCAGCAGGACCTTCCTGGGCGTCGTTGCTGAGGTAGACGGGTTCCCAGATCCGCTCAGCTTCGTCGAAGGCATCCCGCATCGCGTGTTGTGCTGACAGGTACACCGTTCGCTTGGACGCCTGAACGGACAGCGGTGCATTGGCCGCGATTCGTTCGCCGAGGTTCTGCGCGGCCTCGGCGAGTTCGCTGTCCGGCACCACCGCGTTGACCAGGCCAACTTCGTAAGCCCGCTGCGCACTCAGCGGATCACCGGTCAACAGGATCTCCATCGCCACGCGCGGCGGCACCAGCCAGGACAGCGGCGCGGCCCAGGGCGATCCGCGACCAACCTTGACCTCGGTGACCGCGAAGCGCGCCGACTCCGCCGCGAGGACGAGATCGCAGTTCTGCGCGAGCAGGAACCCACCGGCGAAGGCCACGCCGTTGACTGCGGCGATCGTGGGCTTGTCGATCTGGACGTTGCGACCGAACTGCGGAAGGAAATCCGGCGGTGGGACGCGCAAAGCGGTGTCGGCCATCTCCTTGAGATCGCCACCGGCGCAGAACGCCTTGTCACCCGCACCCGTCAACACCATGACCTTGGCTGAGTCGTCGACGTTGAACCGGCCTACCGCGTCGAAAAGACCTCGTCGTACGTCCTTGTTCAACGCGTTGCGCGCCTCGGGGCGGTCGATCGTCACCCAGGCCACTCCGTTACGCACGTCGTAACGCACGACGTCTTCCCGCGCCACGCCAAACCTCCAACTCGCTTCGGAAACCGACTGCGAAGTCCCCGGCCGGCAGTCGCTACCTGCTGCGCGGGCTCAGCCCCAGCCGCCGGCGCCAGTCGTGGGCACCGAGCAGGCGAACCATCCGCGCCTGCAACTTGCTGGCCCCCGGCTTGTACGGGTACCAGTGCGGCTCGGCCTTCAGGTGCACCTTCTCGGACACCACCGATTTCTGCCGGCAGTACTTCAGCATCCCGGCAGCGCCGCCCGAGCGGCTGCCGACGCCCGAGGTCTTCCACCCGCTCATGGGGAGCGGCAACTGGAAGGTGCTGATCATGACGTTGTTGATGTTGACGGCGCCCGCCTCGAGACGCCGCGCCACTCGATCGCCGCGCACGCGGTCCTTGGTCCAGACGCTGGCGGACAGGCCGTACTCGGAGTCGTTGGCCAGCCGAATCGCCTCGTCCTCGTCGGCGACCTTCATGATCGGCATCGTCGGCCCGAACGTCTCCTCACGCATGCACGCCATCGAGTGGTCTACGTCCACCAGTACCGTCGGCTCGAAGAACAGGCCGTGCGCGGCGCGCTTGCCCCCGGTGAGTGCCCTGGCCCCTTTCGCAAGCGCATCCTGAACATGCCGCTCGACGATACTGAGCTGATTCTCCGTAGCCATCGCTCCGATGTCTGAGCTGAAGCTCTCGTCCGGATCCATTCCCTGGCGAAGGGAGCGCACCTTTTCGGTCACCTTGGTCACGAACTCGTCGTAGACCGGTGCTTCCACGTACACCCGTTCCACGGAGATGCAGATCTGCCCTGAGTTCCACATCGATCCCCACGCAGCCGCACTGCTGGCCCGATCGAGGTCAGCGTCCGCGAGCACGACCATGGCGTCCTTGCCACCGAGCTCAAGGCTGCAGGGGATCAGCCTCTCCCCAGCCCGCGCGGCGATACGACGACCCGTCCGCGTCGAACCGGTGAACATGATCATGTCCACGTTCTCGACGACGGCCGCTCCGGTCTCAGGCCCTCCGGTCACGTTCGCCATGACCGGGGGCGCGGAGATGTCCTCCAACCACCCTCGTGTCGCTTCGGTCCACGTGAGCGGCGTGACCTCCGACGGCTTGAACAGGACGGCCGCGCCCGCCATCAGGGCCGCGACGCCATCGAGCATGGGCCCACCCAGCGGGCCGTTCCACGGCGTGATCATGCCGACGAGCTGATACGGCCGGACGAAGACGCGCAGGTTCTTCGTCATGCCGGCCGCGCCCCATGACTTGATGTCCCGGTCCGCCAGGAACTCCTTGGCGTGGGAGGTGTAGTAGTTGATGAGGTCCACACACATGGCGACCTCAAGCCCGGCGTCCCCCCAGGACTTGCCGGTCTCCTCCTGCATGATCCCGACGAGTCGCTTCTCGTTGTCGAGAATCCAGTCCAGGAAGTTCCGCATGTGCTTGGCGCGGCCGTCCGGACCCAGGTCCTCCCACGCCGGTTGCGCGGCACGCAGTTCGGCCGCCGCCGCTGCGACGCCGGCAGCGCCGAGATCGGGCACGCTGCCCACCAGACGGCCGTCGGCCGGGCAATAGACGTCGATTCGGGGGGCGACTCGGTTCGGACGGTGTTCCTGCGTCGGCGCGGTCATCGACTTCTCTTCTCCAACGGGCTTCGGGGGCAGAACACGGAGCGGGCGGAGATCAGCCCGGAGACTGCGGCAACGGACGCCAGCAGGTGAGCAGCAGACCTCCGGCGCCGACGCTGCCGAGGCCGATGGACAGGCCGAGGCCGAGACCGCCGTCGAGGTCGTCCCCGATGCCGATGACCCGATCCGCCGCGAGGTCGCCCGCGCCGAGCACGGCGAGCGTGGCGGCGGCTAGCGCAAGCACCGCCACGTACTCCCAGCCCTGCCCGGGACGGAAGATGAAGAAGCCGTTTCGACGGTGCGCGGTGACGCCTGCGACCAGCATGACACCGACGACGGCGGCGCACTGAAATGTCGTCAGGAGGCCCAGCAACAGACAGACGCCGACGCCGATCTCCGTGATGCCGCTCGCCAGCGCCTGCACCCGAGGCGGCCGCAGGCCCATGCTGCCGAACCATCGCGCCGTTCCTGCGACCCCGCCGGCACCGAAGAGATGGTTCCAGCCGTGGGCGACCATCACGGTTCCCAATGTGCCCCGCAGCAGCAGCGCCGCCAGGTCGGTCTCAGTCATGCATGTCCTCGGATGCAGGTCTACCGGTCGTATTCGATTATGGTTTAGATTCGACTAGCCCACAACCGTTCCTGCTTCGGGGGTCCCATGCAGATTCAAGGTAAAGCGGCCATCGTCTCCGGTGGCGCCGGCGGGCTCGGCGAAGCAACGGTCCGCCGGCTTGTCGCCGACGGAGCCCGGGTGGTGATCGCGGACCTCGCCGAGGACCGAGGAGCGAAGCTCGCCGCCGACCTCGGGGATCAGGCAGTGTTCGTCCGCACGGACGTGACCGACGAAGCCTCTGTCGCCGCTGCCGTCGCGGCCGCCCAGGAGTTGGGTGAGCTCCGAGTCTCGGTGTGCGCGCACGCCGGCCCGGTCGCCCAGCAGCGGATCCTGGCACGCGACGGATCCCCCATGCCCCAGGAGCTGTTCGACCGAACGCTCCGGATCTACCTCTCCGGGACCTTCAACCTGCTTCGGCAGGCCGCCGCCGCGATGGCCGCGCACGACCCCATGGACTCCGGAGTCCGCGGCCTGATCGTGAACACCGCCAGCATTGCCGCATTCGAGGGACAGGTCGGCCAGGCCGACTACAGCGCCGCCAAGGGCGGCGTGGTCGGTCTGGGGCTGGTGGCGGCACGAGACCTCTCCGCCACCGGGATCCGTGTCGTGACCGTGGCACCGGGCACGTTCTACACACCGGCATTCCAACTCGACGAGGACTCCGCCCAGGAGGCGTGGGGCAAGCACGTGCCCTTTCCCAAGCGCATGGGCCGCGCCGACGAGTACGCCGATCTGGTGTCCTTCCTGGTCGGCAACGACTATGTGAACGGCGAGACGATCCGGATCGACGGCGCACAGCGCTTCGGACTGAAGTGAGCGCCGACGCGCGCTCCGCACCACCCGCGGACGACGCGGAGCGCGTACCGGGTGGACCCGAGTATGGGCCGCTGCTCGCTGCGGCCCATCACTTGCTCGACACCATTGCCTGCCTGAACGCACCGGACCACCTCGTCCAGGCCGCCGCCGCCGCCCTGCGGGATGTGAGCGCTTCACTGGAGGCGTACCGCACCGACGAGTCCGAGTCCCCGGCCGGTCGCCGGCCGGACCTTCCGGGCCGGGGCCACCCGTTGCTGGCCCCGTTCGTCGAGGATCTGGCGGAGCGCGACCGTTCCCACGGGTGGGTGACGTTCCGCCGAGCCCACCTCGGGGGTGCCGCAGCCACGCACGGCGGCATGCTTCCGCTGCTCTTCGACGATGTACTCGGACACTTGGCGACACGACGCGGCGCTCAGTACCCCGTGCGCACCGCGTTCCTCCACGTCGACTACCGCCGCTTGACGCCCGTCGGCGCGCCCCTCGAAGCACAGGCCTGGGTCGAGCACGTCGAACGCCGGAAGATTCATGTACGGGGAGACCTTCGAGCCACCTCTGGCGATGTCCTGGCCGAGGCCCACGGACTTTTCGTCACACCGAACCTGATCTGCGACTAGGTCACTGACTAGCACTCGCTAACGCAGGATGACCTTACTGTGTACGCTTTCTTCAGGAATGCTGGCCTAATTCGATAGCTGCCGCTAGCCTCTGCCTCATCAGCCGACAGAGCGACAAAGCGAGTCCGAATGCCGAAGCAGGGCCGGTCGGGGTCGACCACCGGCGCGCGGCGCCGCACTGCCGCGGAGGTCGAGCAGCTCCTTCTGGAGTCCGCTCGGCATCTCTTCGCGACCCAGGGGTACGCCCACACCACCACCCGCCAGATCGCCGCCCGAGCCGGTGTCCATGAACCAACGGTGTACCGACGATTCGGGTCTAAGGCGGGCCTCTACCGCGCCGCCGTTCTCCTCCCGTTCGGCGAGGTGATCAACAACTACCTCGCCACCTGGAGCGAACAGATCTCCAACCCCGCGCCATTGAGTCAGCTGATTGAGGACTTTGTCGGTCCGTTGTATCGACTGCTCCGCGACCACGCGGAGCTCACCATGGCCTTGGTGCAGGGACGATCAGACCTCACCGCCGGTACCGGCGAGGTCTCGAGCGCCCAGGACGCCGAGGACTCCTGGCCGTCAGAGATCGGACAGATCCTCCAACAGCTCGTTCCGCAACTCGAACTGGAAGGCGCCCGGCGCGGACTCCACGTCGATCCCGCCACCACGAACGTCGTCGTCCTGGGCATGGTGATGGGGGTCGCACTGCTGGACCCGATGCTCCCCACCAGCGCGGTCCACACCACACCGGACAAGATGCGGCAAGCCATGGTCGAGCTGATCCTGCACGGCGTCAGCCCGGCGACTTCCGCCACGGCACCGCTCCCCACCGACGCGCCCGTCACGGCCCAACTACTCCTCGAACTCCACGAACGAGTGGTGGCCGCTGAACGTCGCGCTGCACGCGCAGAACACGCGCTGGCCCAATGCGCGGAACGTCTCACCGCTGCCGAATCCCGTCCCTCGACCCCCGGAGTCTGACGCATGGTCACTCACGTTCAGCCCTCGGACGACTACTTCCACCGCGACACCATGTCGGCCGATCCGTTCTGGAACGAGAGCGCGTGGTTTCCGTTTTACGTCGCGGAACGCGACCTCAGCGGATTCGTCTACATGAACCACCGGCCCAACATGAACTTTTCGATGACCGGGGTCGCCCTGTGGGACCCCAGCGGCGAGAACATGTGGGACTGCATCTACCACGACTGGCACGAGTTCGCGCCGTTGGACCTGCAATCCGACACCGAGATGTTCGATTACACGACACCGAACGGGCTCTCGGTGTCCTGCCTCGAGCCACTCAAGGCCTTTTCCCTGCAGTACGACCGCGACGGCGTCCGCTTCGATCTCCGCTTCGACGCCACGATGGACGTGGCCAACTCCGGTTTCCCCGACGGCTCCGAGGAATGGGGACCGCACCATTACGAACAGGGCGGACGGATCACTGGAACCGTTGAGGTGAACAACGAGGAGATCGCCGTCGACTGCGGCTCGAACCGCGATCACTCCTGGGGCCCGCGCCTTTACAAGGACAATCCTCGGGGCGACTTCCCGTGGTTCAACGACGGCAAGGGTTTTGCGCTGCAGATGTACAACGCGAGCGACCTTCCCCGTGACACCGACCCCATTACGGGCACGACGGAGAAGGCCATCACGGGGTGGATCCAGCGTGATGGCAAGGTCGCGAACATCGTGCAAGGTTCGCGCACCGTTCTGGAGCGTCGTGCGGACGGCGTGCCATGGCGACTGGCGATCGAGGGAATTGACGAACTCGGTCGAACCGTACGGGCCGAGGGACGCTGCAAGAACGTCCTGAAGTGGGTGCCGTGGGCGCGCTACCTGCAGTTCTGGTCGCTGTGCGAGTGGACGCTCGACGACGGCTCTGTTCAGTACGGCGAAGCCATCGAGTGGTTCCCGGGCATCCAGGCGCGCAAGTTTCTGCGCTCGATCCCCGTCGAGAAGCGGACGTACAGGTGAGCGCTGACAACGCCCGGGAGCTGGCCTCACTCCGGCTGGGACCGGAGGACTGGGACCCGCTGCACACTGTCAGTGAGCCGGGCGACTACTGGAGCACCGGCAACTTCGGCGAAGCGATGCCGGGCGTGATGACTCCGCTCGGATGGACCTTCTGGGGCCCGACCGCGGACCGCGCCACACGCGGCGCCTTCGCCAGCATGGGAGCTCTGACGAAGGCCGAGGCGACATGTCCCGCCAACCCGCAGGACCGAGTGGCGAACGTCTTCTACGGCCGCGTCGCCGGCAAGGTCAACTTCCTGGTGAGTGTGGGCGACCGCCTGCCCGGGACCAGCGGGGCCGCGGTGGCCGAACAAGTGGTCGGCGCCATGCCCGAGCAACTGACCAGCCGACCCACTCGCCGACGCTACCTCGCGATCGCACTGCGATTCCCGATCACCTTCGCCACCATCAATCGCCGCGTTCGAACGTTGGCGGCGGAAACGCAGGCCTGGTGGGAGGAGAACATCGCGCGCACGTCCGATCTGACGCGGCCAGAGGCGATCACGCAGCTTCTGGAGGCGCACCGCCGATTCGACCGGATCGTCGCCGAGCATGGCCTGCACGTGTTGTGCGCCACCCAGCCGGTCTACGACCAGCTGTCCAGACTGGTCGGGCCCGATCGAGTGACTTCGTTCATGAGCGGCTACGGCGCCCACGCCGAGAGTGCCATGGTCGCCGACATGTGGGCCGCCTCCCGAGGTCGGCTGTCCGTCGACGAGGTCGTCCGCCGTCACGGGTACCACGGTCCCAACGAGGGCGAGATCTCCGGCCGAGTGTGGCGCGAGGACGACAGCGGCCTGCGCAGACTGCTGGACGGCTACCGGACGAAGCCGGCGTCGGCCGACCCCTCCCTCGTCGAGGCCCGCAAACGACAGGAACGTCACGAGCTCGAAGCAGCTCTCCTCCGGTCGATGCCTCCTTTCCGGCGACTGCGCGCGCGCCTCGTTCTTCGTCTCGCCGCCGGCATCATCCCGATGCGGGGCGTCGGCAAGGCCGCCTTCCTGCAGTCGCTCGACATGGCGCGGGCGGCGGCCCGACGGCTGGGAGAGCTGATGGTTGACGACGACTTGCTCGACACGATCGACGACGTCTTCTACCTGACCCTTGACGAGGTGGTCCGGCCACCGCGAGACGCCCGCGAGCTGGTCGCCAGGCGCCGCGAACGCCGCGCCTACTACGAGACCCTCGAGTTGCCCCCCGCCTGGCTGGGCAATCCGGAGCCGCACCCGAAGCAAACGTCCGTCGAGATCACCGGTGCGGTCGTCGAAGGCGTCGCCGCGAGTCCAGGCGTGGCTGAAGGTCGCGTTCGAGTTGTCACCGACCCTGGCGCCGACGACATCGAACCGGGCGAGATCCTGGTCGCGCCGGTCACCGATCCCAGCTGGGCGTCCGTCATGTTCATCTCGGGCGCTCTGGTGGTCGACATCGGCGGCGCCCTCAGCCATGCCGCGATCGTGGCCCGCGAACTCGGGGTGCCCTGCGTGGTCAACACCCAGACCGGAACTCGGTCCCTCCGCACCGGCGACATCGTCCGCGTCGACGGCGGGAGCGGGCGGGTGGAATTGCTCCGGCGCGCCGCTGACGGCGGCGCCGAGACCTAGCCCCTGCCGAGTATGAAGTCAGCCGCCCGCTCCCCGACCATCATCGTAGGAGCGTTGGTGTTGCCCGTCGTGACCGCCGGCATGACGGAGGCGTCAGCGACTCGCAGATTGTCGACGCCGTGGACCCGAAGTTCCGGGTCCACGACCGCGAGATCGTCGATCCCCATCCGGCAGGACCCAACCGGGTGGTACGAGGGCACGGCAGCCGCGCGCGCGTAAGCCTCCCAGTCGGCTTCGGTTCGGCATTCCGACTCCGGGGGCATGTGACCTCGGGTGATCTCCTGCATCGCCGGCTGCGCCATGATCTCCTGGACCATCCGGAGACCTCGCAGGGTGTCGCGCAGGTCATCCGGGTTCCCCAGCAGCTGCATCTCGATCCGCGGTGGCGCCTTCGGGTCGGCGCTGCGCAGGCTGATGCGACCTCGATAACGCGTGTGCAGGAAGGTCGACGAGGCGAGGAACCCTTCCTCCTTGGCCGGCTGCACGTTGAACATGCCGTTCTCGTCCACGTCTCGGGTGATGGCGATTGGTGTGAACTGCAACTGCACGTCCGGCGCCGACAGGGCGGGATCGGTCTTCGCCATCACCTGCACCTGCACCATGGTGAGCGCCAGCATCCCGCTGCCGCTGACCACGTAGTCGCGGATACCACCGAGGATGTCGCTGATTCGGGGTTTGTTGAGCGTGTGAATCGTCGAGAAGTAGCGCTGCATCAGGTACGCGTGCTCGTGCAGATTGGAGCCGACGCCCGGAAGGTCGTGCACGACGTCGATCGAATGGCCGCGCAGATCTGCAGCGGGACCAATCCCGGAAAGCATCAGCAGCTTCGGGGTACCCATAGTTCCCGCAGCCAGGATGACCTCCTGGGACACTCGCACCTGCCGGAGGTGACCGTCGTGCTGGTACTCGACGCCGATCGCCCGCTTGCCCTCCAGCAGAACGCGCAGTGCGCGGGCCCGAGTCCGGACTGTCAGATTGCCCTTGGGAGCGACGCGCTTGACGTACTCGCGCGACGCCGATGAGCGGGTTCCGCGCCGATGGTTGACCTGCGCGAACGCGATGCCGTCCTGGCAGGCGCCGTTGTAGTCCGGCGTCTCGCGGTAGCCAGCTTGCTTCGCCGCTTCGACGAAGGCGCGGTTGGCCTGTCCGCGGTTCGTCTGCGTGACCACCGAGATGGGTCCGGCGCCGCCGCGGTAGGCATCGGCACCGCCTTCCCACGTCTCCATTCGCTTGAAGGCCGGCAGTACGGATTCGTAATCCCAGCCCTTGCAACCGGCGGCGGCCCAGCCGTCGTAATCCGCACGATTGCCCCGTACGAAGACGCAGGAGTTGATCGACCCGCCACCGCCCATCACGCGCCCGGCCATCCACGCTTCGGGGCGGTTCGCTCGCGACGGGTCGGGCTCCGCCGGGTACTTCCAATTGTGCTTCTCGTAGGCGACGCCGACGCCGGCCGGCACGAGAATCTCCGGCCGCCCGCGGTCGTTGCGGCCCGCCTCGAGCAGGAGGACCCGCGCACCGGCCTCCGCGAGCCGGCTCGCAACGACTGCGCCCCCGGAGCCGCCTCCGACGACCACGTACTCGAACCGCGCGGCTTCAGCGATGGCGACCATGACGACTCCACTCATCCATTTGTACGGCCTGAACCTGGCCGGCCGTGACGCAGGCCAGGTCCACGATTTCGTCCACACTTGCGCCCCGGGAGAGGTCGTTCATCGGGAGCCGCAGGCCCTGCAGAATCGGCCCGACCGCGCTGGCTCCGCCCAATCTCGTGACCAGCTTGTACCCGATGTTGGCGGCGTTGAGGTCGGGGAACACGAGCACGTTGGCGTTGCCGGCGACCGGGCTGTCCGGCGCCTTTCGGGCCGCAACGTCCGGGTCGAGGGCGGCGTCCACCTGCAGCTCGCCGTCGACGGCCAGATCCGGGCGCCGACTGGCGGCCAGCCGGGTGGCAGCGACCACCTTGTCGACGTGTGGGTGGGACGACGAACCCCTTGTCGAGAAGCACAGCAGCGCCACCTTCGGTGCCACGCCCAACAGCTGTGACGCGCTCTGCGCGGCAGCAATCGCGATGTCTGCCAGCTGCTCCACGGTGGGATCGGGCACGACTCCACAATCCGCAAAGACCAGGGTTCGATCGACGACCGGACACTCCACGAGCATGCAACTCGAGATCGTGGAGATCCCGGGTGCGGCACCGATCCCACGGATCGCTGCGCGAAGAGTGGCGGCCGTTGTCGCGACCGCACCGGCTACTGCACCCTCGGCCAGACCGAACCGCACCATCAGCGCCGAGAGCAGCAACTCGTCCCGGAGCTCGGCACGGGCCTGCTCCGCGCTCACGCCTCGGTGTGCTCGCAACTCCTCGTAACGCGGCCCGAGGTCGTATCGAACTTCCGTCGCCATTTGGCGGTCCAATAGAACCGGGACCGCGAGCTGCTGACGGCGCAGTTCGGCGGCCGCCGCGCGAATTCGGGCGTCCTCCGTCTCGCAGAAGACGATCCTTGCGCCGTTGCCGACCACTCGTGCTCGCAGAGCCGCTGACAGCGTCATCGCAGAGTCTCCGCGAGCAAGCTGCGCTGGTCCGGATGCGCGATCTCGATCAGCAGCCGTGCCCGCTCGGCCAACGATCGCCCTTCCAGCTCAGCAACGCCGTACTCGGTGACGACCACATCAGTCATGGATCGTGGAATGGTGACATGGTCCAGCCGGGGAACGATTCGCGAACGCGAACCGTCGGAGGTCGTCGACGGCAGCGCGATGATTCTCCGGCCACCGCACGACCGCGTGGCCGCGTCCACGTAGTCCAGCGAGCCACCCGGGCCCGACAACTGCTCCCCCCGCATCACCTCGCTGTTCACATTGCCGGAGAGGTCGACCTCCAAGGCGGTGTTCACCGAGTAGAACCGTTCGCGTCGGCCGAGCGAGTACGGGTCGTGAGCGACCGCGGACGAGTACATCCCGATCGACGGGTTCTGATGCGCGAACTCCAGGAGACGTTGAGTCGCCATCATGTCCGGGCTGAGGATCGCCGGCTCAGGCACGACGTCGGAGTGCCGAAGCAGTCCTGATGCGAAGAGATCGACCATGTCGTCGGTCGCCATGCCCACGATACGCATCGAGTCGATCCCGCTCGGATCCTCGCCGAGTGATCTGATCAGCGACTCCGGGACTCCGCCGACACCGATCTGCAAAGTTAGCTCGCGCGGCAGCAGCGTACGGACGTGCTGGGCGATGAGCCGCGTGAGCTCGTCGCCGACCGCGGCACGATACAAGGGCACCGGTGTGGCCGACTCGACGAGGATGTCGATCTCGGAATGATGCAGCATCGTCTCCCCGAACGTTCGGGGCACCGAAGGATCGACCTCCGCGATCACGATCCGCGCATTGCGCACAGCCGGACGACCGTAGCCGGCCGACGCTCCGAGCGAGCAGTAGCCCCGCGGGTCCGGCGGTCCGACGCGCACCAGGGCGACGTCCGGGCTCCATCGGCTAAGGAGGTGCGCGAGCCGGGATGCCCGCACGGGCAGGTATTCCACGAGTCCCGCAGCAACGGCCTTTCGGACCGGCGGCATGACGTGCCAGGTGCGATAGGAGAGTCGACCCTCGACCACCGCGTCGAGAAACGGGTACTCGTCGAGGAACAAGCCCGAACTCAGGGTCCAACCCTGATCGTCCGCGCGTCGGCCGATCTCTGCGACCAGCGTGCTGGGTGCGCCCATGCCGGGCGCCGCGACGACATGCGCACCCCGCGGCAGGCGGCTGATTGCGTCCGAAATCGAACTCGTGCGTAGTGCGGTCATGCGCCCTGGGACCGGTCGATCGCGACGCCGGCTTGACCGGCGAGGACCCGAATTCCCCGACCGTTGGTCGCCTCCAACGCGAGACCGACCAGGGTCAGAGCACCAACGGTCTCCACCGATGTGACGACCGCACGGCTCGACAAGCAGTCACCCGGCCACACCGGAGCCGTGAAGCGGGCGCTCAACGTCCTCAGCGCGTCAGCACCGAACCAGCAGGTGATCACCCGGGCCGCCATCGCCAGCGTCATCATTCCGTGGCCCATGACGGTCGGGTGACCGAGTGCCTGCGCGGCCTCCTCGTCGATGTGCACCGGACTGAGTTCGCCCGAAGCCGCGGCGAACTGCACGATCCGCGTCCTGGTGAGCTCCTCGCAGACCACGAGCTCCGACGTGTCGCCGACCCTCGGCACGTTCATCCTGCCGATTCGCCTTCGTCCGTGCCGACTCGCACCAGCGTGGTGAGCGAGCGGACGACGACGTCGCCGATCGGGTTCGAGTACTCGCGCAAGACCTCGAAGAACTGCAGGGCTTCACCGTTCCGCCCCGCCTTCGTCCAGGATCGCCCCGGCGATTCCGTCACCGTCAGGACGTCCCCGACGCGGACCGGCTGCAGGTACTCGAAGTGCTGTTCCGCCTGTAGAACGTCCCCACCTGCCTCGGCGGCGGCGGCGAGCACCCCCACCGGTTGCAGCCCTCGCATATGACGCGGGTCCTGCTGCGTCGAGCAGGCGGTGAAGGTCGGCGGAACGATCTCCCCCACGCGGGGCGGGGTTTCATCGATCGATCGCGCAAAGGCCAGGACGTGACCTTCTTCCACCGGGAACCGCACGAAGGTCACGGCTCAGCCAACGGCCGGAATCGGGGCAGCGCGTTGCCTTGGCCGGTGTCCGCGAAGACCACCTGCACCTCGTCACCGATCGACAGCGTCGACGTGTCGACCCCCACGAGATTGGTCATCATCTTCGGACCCTCCGCCAGCTCGACCAACGCAAGCACGTACGGCCCGCAACCGGCGTAGTCGAGGATCCCCCGGGTGGTCAGCGTGAAGCTGTAGACCGTGCCGCGTCCAGACGCCTCGACCCACTCGAGCTGCGTCGAGTGGCAGTGCGGACAGACGTAACGCGGGTACCACACGTGACGGCCGCACGCAGCGCACTGCTGAAGCGTGAGACGGCCGTCGGCGGTCGCTGCCCAGAACGGAGCTCCCTCTGGCGTGACCTCCGGCGCCGGCGCCGGAAGCGACTGCGATTCGACCGTCATGCGTCCTCCCGGCCCAGAACGAGCGTCGCATTGCCCATCCGCGTCGACAACCAACCACCGGTGCCATGCGCTAGCGCGAGTTCGCAGTTCGGCACCTGGACGGCGGGGTGCGCCTCACCCCGAAGCTGCCGCACCGCTTCGATGATCTTGGTCATCCCGCCCCGATTCGCCGGGTGGTTGTTGCACAAAGACCCACCGTCGGTGTTGAAGGGCAGGCGTCCGTGCGGCGCGTGCAACGCCCCGTCGAGGACGAACTTGCCTCCCTCGCCCTTGGCGCAGAAGCCCAGATCCTCGAGCGCGAGCAGCACGGTGATGGTGAAGGAGTCGTAGATGCCCGCGTAGTCGATGTCGCCGGGCCTGACGCCCGCCTCGGCGAAGGCGTCAGCCCCGGACCGAACGGCACCGGTGACAGTGATGTCCTGAAAACCGCCGGCCGTGTGCTCGATCGCCTCGCCGTGCCCGAGGACTGCGACGCAATGCCGGTCGAGCCGACGAGCGATCTCCGGGCTGACGAGCACGAGGGCGCCACCGCCGTCGGTGACCACACAGCAGTCCAGCCGGTGAAGGGGACTGCTGACGAACGGGGAGTTCACGACGTCCGCGACGGTGACTACGTTCCGGAGCAGGGCGTGCTCGTTGTACTGAGCATGCACCGACGCGGCAACCTTGATCTCGGCCAACTGCTCACTGGTCGTTCCGAACTCATGCATGTGCCGCGCGGCGGCCATCGCGTAGACCGCGCTGACGTTCATGCCGAAGATCGGCTCGTAGTCGCTCTCGGGCGGCGAACCCATGAGCTGACCCGGTGCCCGGAGCTTGGTGGTACGCGGTCGCCCCCCGAGCGTCACCAAGGCGACGTTGCACTTACCCGCGGCGATGGCCGCCGCGGCGTGGCCGACATGTGAGAGGTAGACCGACCCGCCCATGTCGGACGAGTCCATGTAGCGGACGCGCAGTCCCAGGTAGTCGGCCATCGCCAGTCCGCCGAGCCCAGGGGCGTCTCCGCCACTGAAGTATCCGTCGACGTCGGACAGCGAGAGCCCGGCATCCGCGAGGGCCCCGATCGCCACCTCGGCATGGATCTGCGGGATTGACGTGTCGGGCAGTTCGCGGCCTGGGTGCTCGTACGCCCCGGCGATGTAGGCCTTGCGTTTGATACTCATACGTCCTCTGGAGATTCACCGACGACGACGGCGCACGGAAGTCAGATGAACGGGTTCGGCGGGGCGGCGTCGGTGATCGGCCGGAAGGACTGCTCCAGCTGCTTGCCGATCGTGCCCAGGTCCCAGGCGTCGCCCTCGGCGCGGACGGTGACCAGGGGGGCCGGGTCGCTGTAGAGCGAGAGCTCGAAGCCCCGGGCGTGGATCACGCGCCCGTTGCACCAGCCCGACTCCGGAGACGCCAACCAGGCCGCCACCGGAGCGATGTTCTCCGGCGAGAGCTCGTTCGCTGCCAGACCGTCCACGCCGGAAACCTTTGCCGTGTCGGTCATCCGGGTCGCGGCCGCGGGCGAGATCGCGTTCGTCGTGACTCCGTACTTCTTCAATGCGACCGCGCACGAGTAGGTCAGGCCGACGATGCCCATCTTGGCCGCGGAGTAGTTCGGCTGACCGGGCGCACCGTGCAGACCTGCGCGTGAGGTGTAGTTGATGATCCGATGCTGGGCGTTCGGGTCACCGAGCGAGCGCCAGTACGCCGCGGCGGGCCGGATCGTGTTGAAGTGACCCTTGAGGTGCACGCGGATGACCGCGTCCCACTCCTCCTCGGACATGTTGAAGATCATCCGATCGCGCAGGATGCCGGCGACGTTGACCAGCACGTCGAGGCGACCGTAGTTCGCGATCGTCGACTCGACGAGATCCCGGGCCGCTTCGTGGTCGCCCACGTCGGCGCCGTTCAACTCCGCGACGCCGCCCGCGGCCCGGATCTCACGGACCACCGTCTCGCCGGCGCTCATGTCCGAGTCGCCGAGGCCGCTGAGGGAAGCCCCGACGTCGTTGACGATCACCGCGGCCCCCTCCGCTCCATAGAGCTTCGCCACCGCGGCACCAATGCCGCGACCCGCTCCGGTGACGATGGCCACCCGGCCGTCCAGAGATCCCATGCATCCTCCTTCTCTCTGCCACCAAATCTAACATTGATTAGAGGACCGGACAAGGGTCGGCCGAGGTGGACACCCGTACATAATTCTCGTTAGAATCTATGCAGAGTTCTGATCTCTCACTTCCCGTGGAGGCCCCGTGCCCAAGGTGACCTTCGTCCGGCCCAGCGGCGACGAGCACACAGTGGATGTCGCGCCGGGCACCTCCGTCATGCAGGCCGCGGTCGCGAACGGGATCACCGAAGTGGTGGCAGAGTGCGGCGGCACCCTCGCGTGCGCGACCTGCCACGTCTACGTCGCTGGGGAGTTTCTCCAGGCGGTCTCGCCGATCAGCCCGGACGAGGAGGAGATGCTGGACTACACCGCAGCGGAGCGAACGCCGTGCAGTCGGTTGTCGTGCCAGATCGCCCTGGCGGACGAGTTGGACGGGATCGTCATCCATCTTCCCGCCGAGCAGTACTGACCCTCCCGACCGCGATCGAAGAGGAAGCTGTGTGGTGGGCGAAAGCATCGAACGAACCGTGGTCGTCGTCGGTGCCGGACAGGCCGGCTGCCAGGCGGCCAGCTCGCTGCGGCAGGACGGATTTGTCGGGCGTCTGATCCTGGTCGGCGCTGAGTCGCACCTGCCGTATCAACGGCCACCCTTGTCGAAGGGTCACCTGACGCGCACGGCGCCGCGCGACAGTCTCTGGTTCCGTCCCCACGCCTGGTACCGGGACAACGACGTCGAGCTCCACCTCGGTCGGACAATCGATGCGATCGACCGCACCGGGCGGACGATTCACTGCGGCGAGCAACGCATCAACTACGACGTTCTGGTCCTGGCCCTCGGCGCACGCAACCGGGCACTCGACGTTCCTGGAGCCGGCCTGGAAGGGGTTCTCTCCCTACGGTCACTGGACGATGCCGACGCGCTGCTCAAGCGACTGGACACGGCTGACGACATCGTCATCGTCGGTGGAGGCTTCATCGGTCTGGAAGTCGCCGCGACGGCGGCCGCGCTCGGCAAGCGCACCACGGTGTTGGAAGTGTCGGAACGACTGATGGGTCGAGCCGTCTCGAACGGAACGGCAGAGTTCCTGCTCCAGGCGCATCGCTCACGCGGTCTCACGATCGAACTGGGCACCACCGTCGTCGAGCTGGTCGGTCGCGGTGGCGCGGTCGAGGCCGTACTGACGTCGGACGGGGGACGCATTCCCGCCCAGCTGGTCCTCGTCGGTATCGGCGCGGCACCGGAGACTCACCTGGCGGCCGAGGCTGGCCTCGAGATCGACAACGGCATCGCGGTGGACGAGTACCTCCGCACGAGCGATCCCGACATCTACGCAATCGGTGACTGCGTGTCCTGCCCGAATCCCTACGCCGGCGGTGCTCGGATCCGCCTCGAATCGGTCCAGAACGCGGTGAGCCAGGGCCGCCTGGTCGCGGCCGCAATCCTCGGTCACCCCGCGCCCTACGATGCGGTGCCCTGGTTCTGGAGCGATCAGGCCGACATCAAGCTGCAGATCGCCGGGCTCAGTCTCGGCCACACCGAGGTGGTCATCAAGGGCGACGTGGCGGCGCGGCGGTTCTCGACGTACTGTTTCGCAGGCGAACGCCTGATCGGGGTCGAGTCGGTGAACTCCCCCGGCGACCACCTGGCCGCCCGGCGCCTGATCTCGGCAGCGGAGACGGTCTCGCCCGCAGAGGTGCGCGCGGACGGGTTCAACCCGAAGGTGGCCGCCAGGAAGCACTGATCCCGACCGACCGGGGTGCCCGGGTCGGCCGGGATCGCGAGTGGTTCGCCGAGCGGCTCAGCGGGCCTCTGCGTTCTTCTTGATGCCGGCGACGTTCGTCTTGACACCCTTGTTGACGATGGCCGTCAGCATGAAGTCGGGGACAGGCCACTTGATGTCGATGTCGAGCTGGTATTCCAAGCGCGTCTTGCCACCGAGGTCGGTCAGCACATAAATCTGGTCCTGCTTGGTGATCAGGGAGCCATCGATCAGCGTGCTCTTGATCGTGTCCGGGGCCGGATAGCTGAACTCCAGCGTGTAGTTCGCCGCCTGACCAGCCACTGCGATGTCGAACGCCACCGTCCTCGGTCGACCCGCGTCGTCCCGCTTCAGCACGGTGACCTTCTTCATCTCGCGCTGCCAGGTGGGGTAACCCTCGAGGTCCAGGATGGCGGCCCGGACGGCCTCCGGGCTGGCAGCGATCTCGACGGTTGTGACCTTGTCGCTCACGGGTCGGGGTCCCTTCTTTCGCTGTGTCAGCGCGCCATCGTGACGGGCAACGAGAGGGGTCCACGTGCCATCGACGGCCGGAACTGGGGGGCGAATCCCGGCTCGACCTCGAACGAGGACAGGGAACACACGGCGCGAATCATCGCCTTGACCTCGCGGCGCGCCAGGTGATTGCCGAGGCAGCGGTGAATGCCGGCACCGAACGCGACGTGAGACGCGGCGTTGCTGCGGTCGAAGATGAGCTCGTCGGGCTCGGGGAACTGCTTGGGGTCACGATTCGCGCTCGCCCAGTTGAGGAGCACCCGATCCCCCGACTTCACCGGGCAGCCGGCGACCTCGACGTCGGCGTGTGCCGTCCGCGCAGCACCGGGGACCGGGCTGGCATGGCGCAGGAACTCGTCCGTGGCCGAGTCGAGCAGCTTCTCGTCGGCCCGCGCGAGCATGCGGCGTACGTCAGGCACGCAGGCCAACTCCCAAGCAACGCTCGCCAGGCCTCCCATGGTGGTCTCCATGCCCGCGAGGATCATGAGGTTGAACGTTTCGACCCGCTGCCGCTCGTCGAGCTCGACGCCCTCGACCTCGAGGTGCGCGATGACACCGATCAGGTCGTCCCGCTTCCCTTCCGCGCGGCGCGACTCGATGATCTCGGCTTCCCAGAACATCAGCTTGGGAGCAACTTCCAACGCGCGCTCGGGGTGCAGGAGCAGAGTCTCCAGCGCCTCCAGGATCCAGCCGATCTCCTCCTCGCGCTGGCCGAGAAAGGCTTCGAAGAAGATCAGCGGAGGCAGACGCCGCGTGAACTCGGCGACAAAGTCCACCTGGCCGCCTTCGGCCTTGGTCAGGCACCGTTCCATGAGACGGTCGACGATGGCATGCAAACGGGGCTCTTGCTCCTTCAGCGCAGTGGGCGTGAAGAAGGGGTTGAGCGCCTTCCGGATGTCGCGGTGCATCGGAGGGTCCGTCTCGAGCGGGATCATCCGCATGATGTCGAGATCGAACTGCATGGGCGCCGCGCCTTCGGCGCTGCTGAACTCGCGCCAGTTGGTGGCAACCTTCTGGACGGTCGCGAAATCGTTGAAGAACCAGAACCCGGAGTCGAACTCGCTCCACGGTCCGTTGCTCCACCCGGCCGGGCAGGTCTCGCGGAGGTGGTTGACCTGACGCCAGAAGTCGTCGTTCACCGTCTGGTCGTACAGGTGGAACTCGGACGGCTCGATGAATCCACCGGCCTCGGTCCCGCTGCTCATGTGGTCCTCCTGCCCGCGCACGCGCCCTGACGGCTCAGCGTCGCGCAAGTTTCTAATCTCGTCAAGAATCTGACTACTTTTCGATTGGCCGGAAACACTGCCCCACGCGCCGTCAGGTAGCCCGGCGCTCGCTACGCGGGATGGTCAGACCGAGCTTCTCGAAGTCGATGGTTTCGTCCGTCACCCCACGTTCACGCAACTTGAACTTCTGCACTCGGCCGTTGACGTTCGCCGGCAGTGCATCGAGGAACTCGACGTAACGCGGAACCGCGTAGTACGGCAGGGTCGTCTTCAAGAAGTCGAACAGTTCGCCCGGCTCCGGCTGCTGGGCGCCGTCGGCCAGAACAACGCAGACCTTGATGTCGTCCTCGGACAGGTCCGACGGAACCGCATGAACCGCCAACGCTTGGAAGCCGGGGTGCTTCATGAGAGCAGCTTCGAGTTCCAGCGAGGACACGTTCTCCCCCCGGCGGCGCAGCGAGTCCTTCTTGCGGTCGACGAACCAGAAGTAGCCGTCCTCGTCGACACGCCCGCTGTCGCCGGTGTGGTGCCAAAGGTTGCGGAACGTCGCGACCGTGGCTTCTGCGTCGTTCCAGTAGCCCGAGAACAGACGGTAGGGCTCGTCGGCACGAATCACGATCTCGCCGGGCTGTCCGACCGGCACCTCGACGTCGTCGTCGTCCACGATCTTGACTGTCAGTCCCGGGGTCAGCTTCCCCATGCTTCCCGGGCGCCGTTCCCCCCGCGGGTCGCCCAGGAGTGCCGGCCAGCACTCCGACTGCCCGAACACCTCGGCGAAGGGCGCGATACCGAAGCGGGCCTCGAACTGCTCGATGAAGGCAGGGGAGCTGGGCATGAAGGTGATGTGCCGAAGCTTGTGGTTCCGGTCCTCATCGCTCGGCGGGGTGGCCATGATCGCCATTCCCATCGCCCCCATGCCCATCGCGGCCGTAGCCCCGGTCTCGCGGATGCGAGCCATGTACTGCGAGGCGCTGAAGGAGGGTTCAACGACCGCAGAGCCACGGACGGCAAGCGCGGCGACAACCAGCCAGGTCTGCCCGCTGAAGTGGAACATGGGGTTGGCACCGAAAACGATGTCACCCGGCTCGTACCACCCGTAGTCGATGAAGACCTGGATCAAGTTGCAGTAGTAGCCGTGCGTGATGGTGCAACCCTTGGATGGCCCCGTGGTTCCGGAGGTATAGATGATCGCGCAGACGTCCTGCGGAGCCACGTCGACCGGTGCCAGGTGTTCCACCGAGGCGTACAGGGCGCTGAAGGGTCGGGCGTCAGCCAACGGCTGGCCGTCGGCGTCGCCCACCAGGACGAGCTTCTCGATGCCCTGCGTCTCCGGGAGCACTGGGCTCAGCATCTTCAACGCGGCGGAGTCCCCGATGTAGACCTTCGGTTCGGTCTGCAGGAGCTGGTGACGCAGGAAGTCACCGCGCAGGTAGGTGTTGAGCGGAACCTGGATGGCACCCGCCTTGGCGATCGCGAACATGAGTTCGACGTATTCGATGCGGTTCGGCAGGTTCACCGCCACCCGGTCCCCGCGGCGCACCCCGAGTTCCTGCAGGCCGGCGGCGAGCTGGTCGCTGCGACGGTCCAGCTCGCCCAACGTCATCCACGGCCCGCCGCACTGAACGAAGTTGCGATCGGGGTCGAGCGCAGCCTCAGCGCGCAGCCAGTCGCCGAGCACAAGGCCCTTCGATGTCCCGGCTGAGCCGGTCGCAGCGTTGACCGTGGCGGGGTCGGTGAGTGTCATAGGGGCTCCCGGCAGTGACGTCGTCGAACGAGGGCGGGTGGTGGCTCAGTAGGTCTTCGGCAGACCCATCACGTGCTGCGCGATGTAGGCCAGGATCAGCTCCTGCGGAATCGGCGCGATCTTCATCAACCGCGCTTCTCTCCAATAGCGCGCGACGTGGTACTCCTCCGCGTAGCCGAACCCGCCGTGGACCTGCATGGCCACGTCGGCGGCGGCGAATCCCGCGTCGGTCGCGAGGAACTTTGCCATGTTCGCGTCGGCGCCGGCCGGCAGGCCTTGATCAATCATCCATCCGGCCTTGCGCGTGACCAGTTCGGCGGCGGCCAGCCGCGAGTACGCCTCGGCGAGCGGGAAGGAGACGCCCTGATTCTGACCGATCGGGCGCGCGTAGACGACGCGTTCCTTCGCGTACTGGGTCGCCCGACGCAGAGCAGCTCGGCCGATTCCCAGCGCCTCGCTCGCGATGAGGATGCGCTCGGCGTTGAGTCCGTCGAGCAGGTAGTAGAAGCCCTTGCCCTCCTCGCCCACCCGGTCCGAGACATGGACGAGCACGTCGTCGTACACCGTCTCGCATGAAGCGACGGCGTTCCGGCCGGCCTTCGGAATCGGGCGAATCGTGACTCCGGGATCTTTCAGATCGACCATCAGCAGCGTCAGCCCGTCAGTACGGCGAGCACACTGATCCGCGGGCGTCGTGCGGACCAGAAGGAGAACCCGCTCCGACTCCAGCGCCTTGGAGGTCCACACCTTCTGCCCGCGGACGCGGTAATGGTCGCCCTCCAGCACGGCCGTGGTCCTGATGGCGAGCGTCTCGGTGCCCGCGTCCGGTTCGGTGACCCCGAAGGCCACGTGCAGATCACCCGCGGCGACGCGAGGGAGGTAGCGCTGCTTGATCTCCTCGCTCCCGTGCAGGACCAACGGGTGCATGCCGAAGATCGACAGGTGGATCGCGCTGCAGCCGTTCATCGCCGCGCCCGACGCAGCGACCTCCTCCAGGATGATCGATGCCTCCAGCAGCCCTCGGCCACCGCCGCCGTACTCCTCGGGGATCGCGATCCCGATCCAACCACCCTGGGCGAGCGCCTCGTAGAAGTCCCAGGGGAACTCGTGCTTCGTGTCCTTCTCGGCCCAGTACTCGTCGTCGAACTTGCCACAGAGGTCCCGAATCGCCTCGCGGATGAGTCGCACGTCCTCGGATTCCGCGAAATCCACTGGCATGTCTCCTTCGATTACGGGGTGAGCAACGAGAGTTCGGGACCGGAAGTTCCGGGCTAGGCGTACTGCAGCGACGTGAGCTCGTAGAACTCCAGCAGTCCATGAACTCCGAGCTCGCGACCGATGCCGGACTGCTTGTGACCACCGAACGGAGCCAGGGGGTTGAAGAAGGATCCGTTGATGTCGATCTGCCCCGAGCGGATTCGCCGAGCGACGCGCTCAGCGCGAGTGGTGTCACGTGACCACACCCCGCCGGCCAGGCCGTAGATCGTGGAGTTGGCGATCTCGATCGCTTCCTCCTCGGTGTCGTACGGCATGAGCGCGAGAACAGGTCCGAAGACCTCCTCCTGGGCGAGGCGCATGTCCACCCGGACATCGGAGAACACGGTCGGCGCGACGAAGTAGCCGCTCGGCGTCTCGGGCGGCTGCTCCGGGCCGCCGCACACGAGCCGCGCGCCGTCGGCCATTGCCCGTCGAATGTGCGCACGGACCGACTTCTGCTGCTCCGCCGAGACCAGGGGTCCGAAGTTGGTGTCGGGGTCGAGCGGATCGCCCAATCGGTAGCGAGCCACTCTCTGCGCCACCAGCGCCTCGACCTGGGCCAACTGCGAGCGGTGCACCAGCATGCGCGACCAGGCGGTGCACGTCTGCCCGGAGTTGGTGAAGCAGTTGGCCACACCGACCTTCACGGCCAGGTCGAGGTCGGCGTCGTCGAGAATCACGTTCGGCGACTTGCCCCCGAGTTCGAGCGATGTGCGCTTGACGGTCTGCGCTGCGCTGGCACCGATGTGGCGCCCCGCGGTGGTCGAGCCCGTGAAGTGGACCATGTCCACGCCGGGGTGTGCTACCAGGGTCTCGCCGGAGCGCCGGTCGCCGCTCACCAGGTTGAGAACGCCGGGCGGAAAGCCGGCTTCCTCGATCAGATCGGCCAGGATGAACGCGCTCAGCGGCGCGACCTCGGACGGCTTGACGACCACCGTGCAGCCTGCCGCCAATGCCCCAGCCGCCTTGCCGACCACCTGCTGAAGCGGGTAGTTCCACGCCGTTATGCAGGCGACCACACCCAGCGGCTCACGAATCACGACCGAGGGGCCGATTTTTTCCTCCAGCGGGAGTTCCGGCAGAAGCCGGCGGTAGTTCTCGATCGCCCGACGCGGCCCTTCAACCTGCAGCATGCGAGAGACCCGAAGGGGCGTTCCGACCTCTGCGCTGATCAGCGAGGCAAGCTCGTCCGCGCGGGCGGACAGGGCGAGTTCGACCTGCCGCAAGAGCTCCAGCCGCTCCCCCATCGGGGTCGCGCGCCAGCTCGGGAACGCCGCCCGGGCGGCGGCAACCGCTGCGTCCACGTCCGCCGGCGTGCCCGCCGGCACTCGCCCGATCACCTCTCCGGTAGCCGCTCCCAGAACCTCGATGGTTCCGCCGGCGGAGTCTGTCCATTCTCCGCCGATGAACAGTTGGCCTCGCACCGTCGTCATCGGTTCGCCTTCCGATCTCACCGGGGCGTCTTCGCGTGCAGTCGTCTCATCCTGGTCAGCCATCCGTCGTAGTCAGCGGCCTTGCCCTGGAAGTACTTGACGACGTTGGGATGGGTGAGGATCAGGAACTCCTCCTTGCGGATGCCGTCCACGACGCAGTCAGCCGCCTCTTCGGGCTCAACCGCGCCGGCAACGGCGAACCACTCGCCTTGGGCTCCTCGAAGCATGTCTGTCCGCACGCCTTCGGCGACGATGCACGACACCTTGATACCGGCGTCGCCGTAGTGGATCGCGAGCCACTCGACGAGACCCACCGCGGCGTGCTTGCTTACCGTGTAGGGGGCGTTCCCCATGGCGGTGAGCAGCCCACCGGCCGAGGCGTTCTGCACGAGATAGCCGTCGCCGCGTTCGAGCATCTGGGGCAACACGGCTCGCGCCGCGTACACCTGGGCCATGACGTTCACGTCCCAGACCTCTTGCCAGGCAGCGTTTGAGGCCCACGGATTCCCACGTTCCTGAAGCGGAGTCACTCCATCGTGGGGCTCACCCCAGAGAACACCGGCGTTCGAGACAAAGACATCGACCTGCCCGAAGCGCTCAGTCGCCGCGCGAACCAGTTCGACGATGTCGGACTCGCGGCGAACATCCGTGACCACACCCAGCCCGGCCACCTCGTCAGCGAGAGCAGCAGTGCCGGCCGCGTCGATGTCGGCGACCACCACATGGGCGCCCGCGGCGGCGAAGCGTCGGCACATGGCGGCGCCCATCCCCTTCGCACCGCCGGTGACGACGACAACTTTCTCTGCCAGCTCCATGAACTCAGCTCAGGCCCGTCAGCATGGCGGTGTTCTCCCACATGATCTTGCGCTCGGCGGCCGGGTCGTTCAGCTCAGCGGCAAGCTTCTCGTAGTGCCGCGGCTCCGCGAGGCCCTCGGGGTGGGGGTAGTCGGAGCCGAACAGGACCTGATCGACGCCCATGTAACCCACGACCTCCAGCAGGTCGTCCTCCCAGAACGGCGAGACCCAGACGTGGGTCTTGAACTGCTCGACCGGGTCGGAGGCGAAATAGCCGGGCCGCTGATAGTTGGCACGGTTCAGTCCCTTGAGCAGGAGCGGCAGGAACTCCGCCCCGTTCTCGACCGAGGCGATGTGGAGATCCGGGAATCGCTCGAACAAGCGGTCGCAGGTCAGGGCGCCGAGATAGTTCCCGATCGCCCGGTCGTGGCCCACCGCCACCTCCAGGGGCGGTGCCACGCCGCCGATGATGTTCCCGTGGTGGTCCACGTACTTGTCGAGTCCGGCTCCACCGATCTCGCCGACGTGAGGAACGAGAGTGACCCCCGCCTCGTGAATCCTGGCCCAGATCGGGTCGAAGATCTCGCTGCCCGGACTCTGCCAACCGTCCTTGGTGTAGACGGCCTGCGGACGCACGACGAAGATCCGAGCACCGTTCGCCAGGCCATGCTCCACCTCGGCGACGGCAGCGTCGACGTCACCGAAGGCGAGATAGGGCGCGGTGTAGATCCGGTCCTGGTAGTTGTAGCCCCAGTCGTCCAGCAGGAATCGGTTGAACGCCTTGAAGGCGACCGCTGCTGCCTCCACGTCGTACTGGAGGCCCTCCTCGATTCCCATGCCGAGCGACGGAAGCATCCAGACCCGGTCGATCTCCTGCTCGTCCATCTTCTTCAGCCGAGCGTCGCGGTCGCGGTAATAGTCCGGGAGCGGTTCCCGCTGGGCCAGGTACTCCTGCAGCGGTCGCCCGGCCTTGTTCCCCCGGAAGTAGTCGGTCATGGCGCCGGGCTTCACGATGGGGTCGAAGGTCGGGTTCGTCACCGTGCGGTCCAACCGCCCGCCGACCAGCATGCGCGTGCGCTTACCGATCTGCGCGATCTGGACGGTCCGCTCCTCCCACCCCTTCGGGCAGTGCCGCGTGAACGCGTCCAGAGGTTCGTAGTAGTGCTGGTCGCAGTCGAAGACCGGAGGCTTGGCGTCGACGCTCATTGTTGTCCCGCTCCGAAAATTGAGGATCCGCGCGCCGTGCGGCACGCTGCACGTCCGTTGGTTTTCTAACTCTACGTCGAATTAGGTTCTGGGTTCAAGGCCGGCGGGCGACGGAAAGCGCGTCCACGATCACGCCTCCGTCCGGTCCCACGAGCGCGGGATTGACCTCGATCTCCGCGAGAGCATCGCGCCGCAGCACATCCGCGAGGCGGTGCAGCGCGCGGTGTACCCACTCAGTGCTCACCGGGGCCGACCCCCGGTAGCCGAACATCAGTTCGGCCGTCCGCAGCCGCCGAAGGGCTCGGTCCAGCGTGGACAGGTCGCAGGGCAGCGGGACCGACTCGACGTCCCGCAGAATCTCCACAGCCGCGCCGCCCAGACCGACGCTGCCGAAGACGCCCAACTCCCCGGCGTCGCGTACCGTCAACACCAGTTCAACCCGCCCCGCAGCCATCTGTTGAACCAGCCATGGCCCCTCCCCTGGCAGGCCCGCCGCTGTGGCTCGCGCGACCATCTCCGAATAGGCCTCGGTCAACACAGCTTCATTCGCCAGTCCCACACGGACGAGCCCCAACTCCAGACGGTGTGCGACTTCGGCCGCGCCGGACTTCAGGACCACGGGATAGCCGATCTCGGCGGCGGCCTTGATCGCGCCCTCGGCGTCCACGCACACCCGCATCGGGACCACGTCGAGGCCGGCGCGTTCGAGGGAGAGCAGCGCGTCTGCGCCGCCGAGTGCGGCATCGACCGGTTCCGACGGGCCGAACGACGGCGTACGACTGGAGCTCAGCTCACGCTCAGGACCGAGCATCGCGGATACCAGACGGCCGAGGTCCGAGGGCTTCTCTGCGACGAGCACGCCTTGCGAACGCAGCTGTTCGACGTACGGTCGCAGCGCCAAGCCGCCGTACCACAGAACGACGAACGGCTTGCCGGACTCCTTACGCACGGTGAGGACGTCATCCACGCTCTGCTGATTCCAGCCACGGGCGCCCATCGGCAGCGGCACGCAGATCGCCTCCACCGCCGGGTCGGCTGCGACCGCAGACAGATAGGCCCGAAAGTCGTGCGGCATCGATCCAGGGCCCACGTCGAGCGGGTTGTGCGCCGCCACGAACTGAGGTGACCGCTCCTGCACGCGACTCAGGGTCTGGTCCGAGAGCTTCGGGAACGTCACCCCCGCGGCCGCAAGCTGCTCAGTGGCGAGCACCGCCATTCCGCCGGAGTACGCGACCATGCCCCACCGGCGCGGGAACGATCCGGTGGGAACCTCCGCCGTTCCCAGCACCCATAGGTCGTCCGGGTCGTCGACGACCGTGACGCCGAGAGCTCGAAGCAGAGCGAGTTCCAGCGCGCCGCGACCGACGATCTTGCCCGTATGACTGGCCGCCGCCTGTTCGCCGGCGTCCGTGCGTCCACCGAGGTAGGCCACCAGCCGTTTGCCGGCGGCGGTCAGCTCCTCGACGGCAGCAGCGAACCGCGCACCGTCACGAATGGACTCGACGTAGAGCGCGACTGTCTCCACATCCGCGTTGCGGGCGAAGAAGGACACGAAGTCGGGGATGTCCATGTCGCGCTGATTGCCGGTGCTGACGATGTGGGAGATACCCACGCCGGCCAGCCGCGCCCGCTCGACCACGGTGCTGCCGATCGCCCCGCTCTGTGCGATCATCGCCAGCCCACCGGCAGCGATGGGCTCACCCTCCGTCAGAACTGACGTCATGCTCATCGCCAGCCCAGTCCGGACGTTTACCAGACCCGTGCTGTTCGGACCCACGATCGCAATCTCGTGTTGACCGGCGAACTCGAGGAGATTCCGCTCCAGCGCAAGACCTTCGGCTCCCATGTCACCGAATCCCGCCGTCAGGACGAGAACCTGGCGCACGCCGATCTGCGCACACTGCTCCAGCACGCCCAGGGCGCTCTTGGCCGGAACCGCGAGGACCACGACATCAGGGACCTCGGGGAGGTTCGCCAACGCCGGGAAGACCGGACGACCGTCCACCTCCGTCGCCGTCGGGTGAACGACGTACACGTTGCCGCCGTAACCGTAGACCCCGAGATGATCGAGCACCGCGCGGCCACCGGCCTTGTACGCCTGCGAACTGGACGTGGAGACGCCGACGATCGCGACGGACTGCGGTTCCAGGAACTTACGAGCGACCTCAGGCCGCAGTGGGCGAATCATGATTCCTCACGCCAGGTTCGGAAGGGCAGGTTCTCGAGGCTTCGGGTCTGGCCTCCGTACGCATGCAACTCGGCGTCCGGCGGGAGCGAGAACCTCGGAATCCGGCGCAGGATCTCCTCGAAGGCGATGTTCAACTCCATCCGGGCGAGATGCGAACCCACGCAGCGGTGACTGCCGGCGCCGAAGATCATCGACCGAGGAATCTCGCGGTCCAGAACGATCTCATCCGGATTCTCGAACACCGCCGGGTCGCGGTGAGCCGCAGCCAACGGGACCGTCACGCGATCGCCAGGCTCCAACTGAACGCCATGCAACTCCTTCGGCTCCATGACCGTACGCGTCATGTGCACGATCGCCTCGTACCGAAGGAGCTCTTCGATCGCATTCGGGATCAGTGACGGGTCAGCGGCCAGACGGTCCTGGAGGTCCGGGCGCCGGGCCAGGTGCAGGAAGCTGAAGCCGATCGCCGTGCTGACCGTGTCGAGCCCCGCCAGGACCAGGACGTAGGCGAAGTTCAGGATTTCCTTGTGGTCCAGCTTGCGCTGCCCCGGGAGCTCTGCGGCCAACAACAAGGAGATCAGGTCGTCGCCTGGCTTCTCCAGGCGCTCGGCCAGCAAGGCCTTCAAGAAATTGTGCAACTGCTTGCCGGCGTCGATCCGAGCGGCGATCTGAGCCTGGGCGTCGCCGGCCTGTGCACCGTGAGTCGTGGTGTGAAGGATCGTGCCCGCCCACTCGCACAGTTGATCGCGAGTCTGAGGGGTCGAATCGAGACCCACCAGGCGGAGAAAGACCGAGCTCGGAAACGGCACCGCGAACTCGCTCATGAAGTCGAACTCACGCTTGGCCAGCATGTTGTCGACGAGTTCGACCGCGAATTGCCGAACCGAGTCTGCGATGTGCTCGATGGCCTTGGGCCGGAAGACCGGGTCGATGATCATGCGGTACCGACGGTGATCCGGCGCATCGACCTCCAAGGGGATCAACGCGCGGTTGTGGCCAGGCGTCGGTGGAGTGTCAGCGGGCCAGGACGAGAACGCCTTCGCGTCCATGAGTACCGTCTCGATGTCGTCGAAGGTCGAGAGAACGTAGAACCCGCCGTAGTTGTCCACGTGCGCGACCGGACACTGCTCGCGAAGTGCCGCGTAGGTCGGATGCGGATCGAGCGCGAACGTCGGGTCGTAGTGGTCGTACTCATGCCCCAGAACCTCGCGGGCCGGACAGGACTTGGTCATCGAAGCACCTTTCCGGTGTCAGCGAACTCCTCGCCGGCCACCGGCTCACACAGCGCGGCCACCGCAGCGCTGTCCTTGTAATAGACGTCCACTCGCGCGATCCGCCCCTTTCGAACCTCGTACACGTCGATGGCATCGAGCGGGAGCGAACGGCCCGTCGCGCGCGACGAGATCGTGCCGCTGACGCGAACAAGGACGCGACCGCCCGCCGGATCGATGCGGAGGTCCGTCAGACGCACGCGGTAGTGCGTGGCCACCGCCGACAAGAACGACCGGAACCCGCCGCTCCCGTGCCAATCACCCCCGAACGGCAAGCTCGGAGCCTCCGAGAAGACCGAGTCCTCGGTCAGCAGAGCGCAACACGTGCCGATGTCCCCTGTTTGCATCGCAGCGGTGAACCTGCGAACCACATCGGCGGCGCTTCCGCCAGCATCCTCGGCCACCTGAGCTCCTTCGCATGCCGTTGTCACTACACCCGCGCGGCCGTACTATTTCTACATAGAATTCGAAAGCGCGTCAACGCGCCGGCCACGCACAAGGGGAGCCCGTGATCGAGATCGTCTCGCCCGAACGAGCCGAGTTGGTCCAGCTCGTCCGCACCTTTCTCGATGCGCGAAGTCCACTCTCGGAGGTCCGTCGCTGGTCTGAACGGGGCACCTACGACCCTGCGGTCTGGGAGCAAATGAGCAAGGAGCTCGAACTGCCGGCATTGGCGATCCCGGAGGAGTACGGCGGGATGGGCTTCGGGCCGGTTGAGCTCGGCCTCGTGATGGAAGAGCTTGGACGAGGTCTGTACAACGGTCCCTACCTCGCCTCCGCCGGACTCGCCGCGTCAGCTCTGCTGCAGTCGGCCGACAGCAGCAGTTGCACCCGTTATCTGCCTCGTATTGCCACGGGCGAACTGCGCGGATGCCTTGCCTTCGCCGAACCCGGCAGCTCCTGGAACGGCGCCGACCCCTGCACCCGCGCTGTCGACGGCAACGACGGACCCGTGCTCCACGGCACCAAGACATTCGTCGTCGGCGGCCTCGAGAGCGACGTCATCATCACGAGTGCCGCCGACCCGACGACCGGCGGCACGACGCTGTTCGCGGTCGAGAGCACCTCCCCGGGCGTCACCCGGACCGCAATGCCGACGCTGGACCTCACGCGCCCACTGACGCAGATCGACTTCGAGGCAGCGCCCGCGAGCAGGATCGGCCGCCCCGGCGAAGGCGCGGACACGCTCTCCCGCGTTCTCTCCGTCGGAGCGATCCTGCTCGCCGCCGAACAACTGGGGGGCTCCGCGAGATGTCTGGAGATGGCGGTGGAGTACGCGAAGATCCGCGAGCAGTTCGGACGGCCGATCGGCTCGTTCCAGGCCGTCAAGCATCGCTGCGTCGACATGCTCGTCGATGTCGAGGCTTCGCGCTCCGCGGTGCTTCTCGCCCTGACTGCGCTGGCGAACGACAGCGACTTCACTGCAGAGGCCGCGCTGGCCAGGGCGCAGTGCTCAGAAGCCTTCTCGCGGGTGGCCGCGGCCAACGTCGCTGTCCACGGCGGCATCGGCTTCACCTGGGAGCACGACGCCCACCTGTTCCTGAAGCGCGCCAAGAGCTCCGAGCAACTGCTCGGGAGTCCGTCGGTCCATCGGGAAGTTCTGGCGTCCACGTTCCTCTGAAAGGGTCGTCTTGCAGTCGTCGATCTCGCCGTCCGATCTGACCACCGCCGAGGAGCGTCGAGTAGTTCCCGGCGAGACCGGACTCTGGGTACTCATCCTGGGAGAACTCGCTGCCTTCGGACTGTTCTTCACGCTGGTCGTCTGGTTCCGCGGCGAGAACACCGAGTTGTTCGCGGCCGGCCAGGCCGAATTGCATCAGGATTACGCCGTCCTCAATGCATTCGTCCTTCTGACCAGTTCGTTGCTGGTCGCGCGAGGTCTGCGCCTGGCTCGACTTGACGACGCGCGGTCCTGGCGGCTCTTCGGAGGGGCGATCGTTTGCGGAGCGCTCTTCACAGCCGTGAAAGCGCTGGAGTACACCGGACTCGTACGCGAGGGTCATACCGCCGGAAGCAACGAGTTCTTCGTGTACTACTACTTCCTGACGGGACTTCACCTTGGGCATGTGCTGATCGGCATGGCTGCCTTGGGCGTCGCCGTGGCGCTGTGCCGCCCATCGAACGGCAGTCCGACCGCGGCGCGACACGAAGCCGCGATCGCCGGAATTGCGGTCTTCTGGCACCTGGTCGACCTGCTGTGGATCATGCTGTTCGCTCTGCTCTACCTCATGGCCTGACCTTCGGAGGCGACAAGATGGATGTGCGCACCGGGTCCAGCCCGCTCGAGGAGGACCGACGGACCCTCGCCGCCTGGGCGATCCTGGTCGGGGCGACCCTGTCCTCCTACGCAATCGGTGCTGAGCAGGCGATCGACAGCACCCGCGTAGTTGCCGCCCTCGTGATCGGCATCGGCGTGGCCAAGGTCTGGCTGGTCGCGTGGCGCTTCATGGAGATCGACCGTGCTCCGCACTGGCTGCGCATCACGATCGGGACGTACTGCCTGGGCCTGTTCACCCTGCTGATGGCGGTCTACCTGCTCGCGTGACGTTGTTCGTCGCTCGCGTTCAGATCGAGAAGCCCCCGTCGACGGCGAGGGTCTGACCCGTGACGTACGACGACCGCGGACCCGCGAGGAAAGCCACCACAGCCGCGACCTCCTCCGCCGTCCCGAAACGCCGCATGGCGATGGCGCGACGCGCGGCGTCCACGGCGTGATCGTTGTACTCCCCCGAAGCGACGAGGTCGTCCCAGATACCGGCCTCGATCACACCAACTCCGACACAGTTGGCCCGCACACCTCGCTTGCCTTCCTCCGCAGCGATCGCGCGAGCGACCTGCTCGACGGCTCCCTTGGGGGCGGCGGATAGCAGGTCGCGGGCTGCCCAACGCCGCAGGACGGTGGTCACCAGGCACACGACCGTGCCTCGGCTCGTTCGGAGCTTCGGAAGGGCGGGCTGCAGAAGATTGAACGCGGCGGCAGCGTCCCGGCCCAGCTGGTCCGCGAACGTCTCCGGGTCGATGTCTCCGACGTACCGCATCGGGATCGACGGGCCTGCCGCGTAGACGACGGAGTCGAGGCGGTCCTGTGCCTCGACCGTTTGTCGAACCGCGGCGGCGTCGGTCAGATCCACCTGGGTGATCGCCGCGTTGACTCCACGCTGGCGAACCGCCCTCGCCGTCATGGCAGCCGACTCAGCGTTGGCGCGGTATGTCAAGGTGACGTCGAAGCCCTCGTCGGCGAGCGCCACGCAGATGGCTGCTCCGATCCCGCCGCTCCCACCGGCGACGAATGCATGCCGGCGCGAACTCGACGAGTCCTGCCGTTCAGCTGCCTTCTCGGACTCGGGCATAGCCGGTCACCACCTCGGAACCTGTCTGGTCCACCGTCACGATGCTCAACTCGGCACGCGCTCCACCGTCGCCGTCGTGCTCCACGGACGTCACCGTCGCTGTCGCGGTCAGCGTGGCACCGGGCCAGACCTGCCGACGGAAACGCATGCCGAAGGCGGTCAGGTCCGCAGTCTCCAACCAACCGGTGATGACCCGAGCCGACGCCCCCATCGTGAACTGGCCATGTGCCATCACCGTCTGAAGTCCCGCCGTCTGGACGGCGAAGACCTCGTCGGAGTGCATCGGGTTGAAGTCGCCGGATGCACCCGCGTACATGACGATCTGTGTTCGACTCAGGTCTTCGACCAACACCTGGGTGCGCGAATCGCCGACCGCCAGGTCATGCACTCTCATGCCGGCTCACCTCCGCCGGTGATCACTCGGACCCGCGTGGCGACCACGGCGAGTTCGCCGCGCTGATTCGTGTACCGCGTGATCTCTTCCTCGAAGCGCAACGTCCCGGAGCGCTTGCTCTCCTTCTCCCACGTGCGCCCAGGAGACCGCTCAACCGTCAGCACATCGCCCGGACGGACAGGCGTGAAGTACTCATAGTGCTGCTCCGCCTGCATGCTGGTGCCCCCGCCCGCCACCGTGGGCGACGGCGCTCCCGGGCCGGCGCCGGAGCCGAACCACGGACGGCCCGGGCGTGGGCGGTAGGGCCAGTCGGGATCGAAATGCGCCGCGCTGTTGACGAAGGTCGGAGGCGCCTGGATTCCGCCGTGCGCTTTGGCGGCCGGGGAGGATTCGTCGTACCAACGCGGGTCGTCGTCACCCAGAGCACGAGCGAACATCATGATCGCTCCGGCTTCCACGGGGAACTGGAAACTCATGCGCGTACGTTCTCCTTGGACTGCTCGGGCTTGGGTTCTCGCGGAAGGCCGAGGACGCTCTCCCCCAGGATGTTTCGCTGGACGTCGCTCGTTCCCGCGTAGATCGTTCCCGACTGCGCGACGAGGAACGCGTCCTGCCAGCGGGACAGGTGGTAGCCGTCTCCCTCGGGACGGACGACCCCGTTCACCCCCGCCAACTCCATCCCCAACGCCGCCAGGCGCAGGTGGAGTTCGCTCCACTGGAGCTTCCAGATCGAGAGTTGCGGGCCGGGCTCGCGTCCCGCGGCGACCTCCGCCACGGTCCGGTGCCACGATGCGCGCAGGATCGCGACCTGGCTGTGCGCCCAGGCCATCTCCTGACGTACGACCGGATCGAGATGGCGACCGGAGGAGGTCGCCAGGGCCGCCAACTCGGAGAGTTCCCGTTCGCGGGCCTGGAGCAGCATCGTGGTGGCGCGGCCGGCCGCGGCGCGTTCGAAGCGCAGGACCGATTGGACGACCTTCCACCCGTTGCCGAGTCCGCCGATGACGTTGTCGAGCGGTGCTCGCGTCTCGTCGAAGAAGACCTCTGCGAACTCGTGCCCGCCGGTGATCTGCCGAATGGGGCGGACGTCGATGCCGTTCTCGCCGGGCGTGAACGGCAGGATGACATAGGTCAGACCGCGGTGCTTCTGAGCGTCGGGGTCCGTCCGACAGAGGACGAAAATCATGTTCGCGGTCGCGAACCGACTCGTCCACACCTTCTGGCCCGTGATCACCAGGTCGTCGCCGTCGACGACGCCGCGTGTCCGGGCAGAGGCGAGGTCTGAACCTGCACCCGGTTCCGAGAACCCCTGGCAGTAGCGGTGCTCACCGGAACGAATGCTGGGCAGGAGGCGCGCCTTCTGATCCTCGGTGCCGTGCAGGATCAGCGACGGGCCGACCATGGACTCACCCTGGACACGGTCGATGCGCGGAACTCCGGCACGGAAGAATTCTTCGTCGAGCACCGTCATTTCGGGCGCTTCCCACCCACGACCGCCGAACTCGACCGGCCACGCAGGACAGACCAGACGCGCCTGGAGGCAGCACCGCTCCCAGGCGAGAAACTCGGGACTGCGCTGCGCCTGCGCGTACGTCTCTTCCGACACTCGGCTCCCCACCGAGCCCGGTAGGTCGACCCGCGCGTTCCAGTCGATGACGGCGGCCAGCCCTTCCGGGGCGTTCAGCCTGATCCACTCCCGTAGCTCAGCACGAAGGGTGTCGAGGGACGTGCCGCGGGGCCAGGACGAAGCGTCGGTCATCGGGTCTCCGGGGGATCCAGGTTCGCAGTCGTTCGAGAGACGGAAGATGCTCACAGGCCCAACGACCGGCCGATGATCTCCTTCATGATTTCGTTCGTCCCGCCGTAGATGCGTTGAACCCGAGCATCGACGAAGGCACGAGCGATGGGGTACTCGGTCATGTAGCCGTAGCCACCATGGAGCTGCAGGCACTCATCCATCACGCGCACCTGCAGATCGGTGCACCAGAGCTTCGCCATCGCGGCCTCCTCGGCCGTGAGCTCTCCGTCCAGGTGCGCGACGACAGCCGCATCGACAAACGTCTGCGCGACATGCAGCTCCGATGCCAGTTGCGCCAGCACGAATCGAGTGTTCTGGAACGATCCGATCGGCTTCCCGAACGCGGTACGCTCGCGCACGTAGGACAGCGTCTGTTCCAGCGCGGCTCGTCCGGCGGCCACGGCGATGGTGGCGATGGACAGCCGCTCCTGAGCGAGGTTGCGCGCGAGGTAGCCGAAGGCTTTTCCTTCCTCGCCGAGGAGGTTCTCGACCGGGACCCGAGCGTCGTTGAAGAACAGCTCCGCCGTGTCTTGCGCGTGGGTACCGATCTTTTCCAGATTTCGCCCGCGGTCGAATCCCGGGGTGTCCCGCTCCACGGCGAGGAGACTCAGACCACGGGCTCCGGCCGCCGGCGCGGTGGACACCACCACGATGACGAGATCCGCGTTAATGCCGTTGGTGATGAAGGTCTTCGACCCGTTCACCACGTAGTGGTCCCCGTCGCGCACAGCCGCGGTGCGGACCGCGGCGAGGTCGGAGCCAGTGCCCGGCTCGGTCATCGCGATCGCGGTGATGATGTCACCGCTGATCAGTCCGGGAAACCACCGGCGGGCTTGTTCAGGCGTGGCCAACTGTTGGAGGTAGGCCAACGTCGTGTCGTTGTGCAGGTGCAGGCCCAAGCCGGAGGCGTTGACCCCCGCCGCCTGCACCTCCTCGTGCATGACGTAGTTGAAGCGGAAGTCGTCCACGCCGCCACCGCCGAACTCCTCCGGCAGGCTGATTCCGAGGAAGCCGTGAGCGCCCGCCGCCGTGAACAGTTCGCGGGGGACGATCCCCGCGCGTTCCCAGTCCAGGTGGTGTGGCACGACCTCCTTGTCGAGAAAACGACGGAAGCTGTCCCGGAACTGCTCGTGCTCGGGTTCGAACAGGGTGCGTCTCATGCAGTCCCCCGCTCGCGAAGCGCGGCGATCTCCGCCGGCCCGAACCCCAGCTCCGCCAATACCTCCTCAGTGTGCTCCCCCAGGGCCGGGGCATGGCGGGCGACGTCGAAGGGTTGACCCGCGACGGGTGCCGGCCACCCCACCGCCGTGAATGGTCCCGCCACCGGGTGCACCGACTCGTGGACAATTTCGCGGTCCCGAAGATGCGGATCGTGCAACGCTTCGGCCTTGGAGTTTCCCGGAGCGATCGGAATGTCGTGCGAACGGGCCACGTCCATCCACTCGGCCAAGGTTCGCTCCGCGAACACCCCGATCAGTTCGTCGAGCAGATCTGCCTTACCCCCGTCCGCGAAATCGACGGCGAACGTGCGGTCCTGGGCGACGAGGAGATCCTCCCGGCCGACGACGCGACAGAAGTTTTCCCAGAACTTGTGCTCGATCGCGGCCAGCAGGACCACCTTGTCGTCCTTCGTGCGGTACCAGGTGTACTTCGGGCGGCGACGGGGGTCGAGCCCCACCGGAGGCGGCGGGTTCCGCCGGTCAGTGATGCGTTCGGCATTCCACGCCATGACGGCATCGAGACACTGGTTGGCCAGGAGAGCGTCCGAGCCGGCCGCGTCGATGTACGCACCCTCCCCGGTCACGTCCCGTCGACGCAGCGCAGCAACGGCGGTGAGGGCGCCGTACAGCGCAGTGGAGAGGGGTCCGTCGACAGAGCCGGAGAAGTACAGGCCTTCCGGGTTGAGCACCGGTCGTACGACACCGGCGTCGTCCACCACGTACTGATCCTGGCCGGCCACCGAACCCATCATGTAGCCGTGAACGGGGATCTGGCTGTACGGGCCGTGGCCGCCAAATCCGCTGGCCTTGCAGTAAACGATGTCCGGCTTGACGGCACGTTGCGCCGCGTAGCCGACACCGAGCTCGTCGCACGCGTCGCCGGCGAATCCGTCGACGAAGATGTCTGCGGTTTCCAGGAGGCGGAAGAAGATGCTCCTTCCCTCCTCCGACCGAAGGTTCAACTCCACGCTGCGTTTGTTCCGGTTGCAGAGCATGTGGAAGATGCTGTTCTTGGGCGTGATGCGGTCACCCAGCTCGCGGAGGTAGTCACCCTCGCCCGGCCGTTCGATCTTGATCACGTCGGCGCCCAGGTCTCCTAGCAGACGGCTGGTCTGATCACCGGTCGGGAGAACTGCGCACTCGAGGACACGAACGCCCTCCAACAGCTGGATCATGACGCTCCACCTCTGCGTTCCCGGGCGATGCCGACGCGGCACCGCCAGTTATCTAATCAAACACAGATTTTGGGAGCTCGCGCAAGCGCGCCGACAAAAGGTTCGCCAAGTCGACGGCGCATCAGGTTGAGGCCGGGGACACTGGTTTCCGGCGCCGGAAAGCGATTAGAATCTAATCCATGCGATCCCCAGGAACGGCCGCCACGACCGGTCGAACGCGCCCCGGCCGGAAGGCTCTCGCGACTCGCGGCCGGATCCTGGACGCCGCGGCGAAGGTGTTCCGGCAGAACGGGTACACCGGCACTCGTCTCTCCGACATCGCCGCGGCCGCGAACACGCAGGCCGGCAGCCTCTACTACCACTTCGCCTCGCGTGAGGACCTCGTTCGCGAAGTGCTTCGGGTCGCCCAAGAACGCACCAACGACTTCGTCATGCGCCGCGTGGACTCACTGCCCGAGTCGACGTCGAGCCTGGACCGACTGAGAGAGGCCTTCGCCGCTCACCTCGCCGCCGTCCTGGAGATCGGCGACTACACGGCCGCGACCTTGCGCATCCTCGGGCAGGTTCCCGAGGAGATCCGCGCCAGTACCCTCGAGCTGCAGCGCGAGTACGGTCTGTACTTCAAGCACCTCTTCGAGTCGGCCCGCGACGACGGTTCACTGCGCGCCGACCTCGACATCTACGCGTGCCGGATGATGATCCTGGGCGCGATGAACGCCTCCCCCGACTGGTTCCACCCGGAACGGCCCAAGGGTCTGACAGTGGCGGGCCTCGTCGAGCAGTTCGACGCCATCTTCATGGCCGGAATCGCGACCAAGAAGGGCAACCGACGCCGTTCGAACATGGTGGATCGCGTAGCCGACCCCGCGCCCACGCCGCAGGCGCCCGCCGAGACCCGCGCCGCGGCGACGATCGTTCGCATCCTCGACGCCGCCGCACGAGTCTTCCGCGAGAACGGATACGCCGGCGCCCGTCTCGTCGACATCGCGACCGAGGCCGACATGCAGACCGGGAGTCTCTACTATCACTTCGACTCTCGCGAGGATCTCGTCTCCCACCTGCTGCGAAACGCGTGGCACCACACCGACGACATGGTCCGCCGCAGCGTCGAAGGATTGCCGGCCCGCACGGCGCCGATCAACCGACTCTGCACCGTCATGTCTGCCCACATGCTCTCGATTCTGAGCGAGGCGAACTACACGTCCGCGATGCTCCGGATTCTCGGTCAGGTCCCCGATGAGGTCCGGGCCACCATCGGCCCCCTGCAGCGGACCTACCTGGAGCTGTGGCGAGAACTGCTCTCCGAGGCCCAGTCAGCCGGTGACATTCGGTCCGACCTCGACCTTTCGGTCGTTCTCATGGTGCTCAACGGTGCGCTGAACTGGACCGTCGAGTGGTACCAGCCGGATACCAGCAACCTCACCCCCGCCGAACTGGCCGAGGAATTCTGCAAGCTGGTCTTCGAGGGAATGGCTGTGCACTAGGACCCGGCACGGGCCAACCCACCGGCGAGGCCCCGTGTACGTGATTGAACCTAATTTAGAATATTCTCGGGGCGACCTGGCCCGAGAGGAACCTCATGAACGGTTTGATCAGCCTGGGGGTCTACATCCCCCGATATCGGCTCCAGCGGGAAGCCATCGCGGCCGCCCTCGGCACCGGCGGGGGACGCGGTTCCCGGTCCGTCGCCTCCTACGACGAGGACGCCGCGTCCCTGGGAGTCGAGGCCGCCCGCAAAGCCCTGAGCGGCGTGGGGCACCGACCGGAGCGGCTCTACTTCGCCACCCCCGCTCCCCCGTATCTCGACAAGTCGAATGCCGCGGTGATTGCGGCCGCCCTCGGACTCGACCGATCGGTCTTCGCGGCCGACTTCGGCGGCGCACCGCGTTCCGGATTCGGTGCAATGGTGGCGGCGGCGGAAGCTGATGCGCCCGCTCTGGCTCTCCTGTCCGACCTCCGGACCGGCCGGCCCGGTAGCTCGGACGAGTCCAGCGGAGGGGACGCCGCGGCCGCTCTGCTCTTCGGCCCCGGGACCGAGGAGGACCCCGTCATCGCCCGCGTGATCGCCATGGCGGCCACGACGGAGGAATTTCTCGAGCGTTGGAGAGCCCCAGGGGCACAGCACTCACGGACGTGGGAGGAACGCTTCGGCGAGCACGTCTACGGACCTCTGGCCGAGGAATCCTTCACCGCGGCGCTGAAGCAGGCGAACCGAACGCCGAGTCAGGTGGATCGACTCCTGACCAGCGGCTTGGCCACCCGGGCGGTCCGTCAGTTCGCGCGGACCAGCGGGGTACGCGCGGAGGCGGTGGCCGCGGATCGCTGGAACGAGTTGGGAAATTGCGGTACCGCGGAACTCGGGGTCCAGTTGGCCGACGCTCTCGCGACGGCCGGTCCCGGCGAACTGATCGCCCTCGTCCTCCTGGCGGACGGGGCGACGACTGTGCTGCTCGAGACGACCGAGCACGTCACGCAGCGCCGGCCGGACCCCAGCGTCGCGGCGCAGGTGGAGGCCGGGGCGCCGATCTCCTATGCGACCTTCCTCACCTGGCGGGGGGTCCTTGATCGCGAGCCTCCGCGCCGTCCGGAACCGGACGGGCCCGCCGCGCCCCCGGCTCATCGCTCGGCCGCCTACAAGCACTCGTTCCAGGCGACCCGGTGCACCGCTTGCGGAACGGTCAACGTGCCCCCGTCGCGTGTTTGTTACTCCTGCTCGCAGATCGACGAGATGGCACCGGCGCCTCTGAGTACGACCCTGGGAACCGTGGTCACGTTCACGGTGGACCGGCTGGCGTTCACTCCAAGCCCGCCGATGATCGCCGTCGTCGTCGACTTCGACGGCGGAGGCCGCTTCCGATGCGAGCTCGCTGACGCGGATCCGGATGAGGTGCACATCGGGATGCGGGTCGAAATGTCCTTCCGTCGTCTGCTGACCGCCGATGGCGTGCACAACTACTTCTGGAAAGCGAAGCCCCTTCGTTCGTCGCAGACGAACTCGATCGAGGAGAACGCGTGACATCTCATGGCATTTGCGACCGGGTCGCCATCGTTTCGATGGGGTGCACGCCGTTCGGGGAGCATTGGGACAAGGGCGCCGACGACCTCATGCTCGACGCGGTGAAGGCCACGCTGGCTCCCACCGGGCTCGCGCTCCAGGACATGGACGCCTTCTGGCTCGGGACTTACATGTCCGGAATCTCAGGCCTGACGATGAGCCGGCCCCTCCGGATCTCCGGCAAGCCGGTCAGCCGAGTCGAGAACATGTGCGCCACGGGCTCTGAGGCGCTCCGGAGCGCCTGCTACGCCGTCGCCAGTGGCGCCTATGACGTGGCCATGGCGGTCGGTGTCGAGAAGTTGAAGGACTCCGGGTACTCCGGCCTCACCCGCGCGAGTATCCCCGGCGACGGCACCGGCGGGACCTTGGGGACCACGACGGCGCCGGCCAACTTCAGCCTCCTCGGCCCGGCGTATGCAGAGAAGTACGGGGTGAGCCAGTCAGAACTGAAGGATGTGCTGACCCGCATCGCGTGGAAGAACCACCAGAACGGCGCCCGGAATCCGCGCGCCCAGTTCCGCAAGGAGGTGGCGCCGGAGACGATCGCACGGTCCCCCTTGGTTGCAGGCAACCTGGGCGTGTTCGACTGCTCCGGAGTCTCGGACGGCGCCGCGGCGGCGATCGTCGTCCGGGCCGAGGACGCGCACAGGTACTGCGAGTTGCCGCTCTACGTCAAGGCTCTCTCCCTTGTCACCGGTGCCGCGGACGGGAACGTCGACCCGAACTACGACTTCACCTCGTTCCCGGAAGTCGTCGCCTCGGCCCGCGAGGCGTATGCGCAGGCGGGCGTGACGGATCCTCGGTCCGAGATCGCGATGGCCGAGGTCCACGACTGCTTCACGGTCACCGAGCTCGTACTGATGGAGGACCTCGGATTCGCCGACCGCGGTATGGCGTGGAAGGAATGTGCCGCAGGCGCCTTCGACCTGACGGGCAGGCTGCCTGTGAATCCGGACGGCGGCCTCAAAGCTTTCGGTCACCCCGTCGGCGCATCCGGCCTCAGAATGCTGTTCGAGTGCTGGTTGCAGTTGCGAGTCGAGGCACCGGCGGACCGCCGCATCCCCGATCCACGCGGCCGTCTCGGCCTCACCCAGAACCTCGGCGGCGGACCCGGCGAATGTGTGTCGTTCGTGTCGCTGGTTGGTACCGAGCGCGGGGCCTGAAGGTTCGTCCCGTAAACGCTGAGAGGCGCCGCGACAGTCGCGGCGCCTCTCGTTTGTGGTGGTCAATCGACTAGATAGTCGTTCAGGTCAGCGGATCTGGTCATGGTCCAGTAGTCGACCACGCGCCACGGCATCACGGACACGACCCGTCCACGCGAGTTGCGGTACCAGGTGTCCATGCCCTCGTGCGTCCACACCATTCGTTCATGAGCCGCGTCCAGGTCCGCGTTGTACTTGTCACACACCTCCGGCCGGCAGTCGACCGCGGCGACGTCGTTGTCAATCATTTGGGTGAGCAGATCCACGATGTAGTTGATCTGACTCTCGGCCAGAAAGATGAAGCTTCCCCCGTGGCCGAGGTTGCTGTTCGGGCCGTACATGAAGAACAGGTTCGGAAAGCCCGGCGTCGCAATACCCAGGTACGCGCGGGGGTCGTCCTCACCCCAGACGTCACTCAGTCGCGCGCCGTTCCGTCCGACGACGTCGTAGCCGATGGGTGCGTGGGCACGAAAGCCGGTAGCGAAAACCACGATGTCTGCCGGGCGCTCCTCATCGCGCTCGGTGACCACGCCCGTCTCCGTCAGCGCGGTCACCCCGGAGGTGATCAGCTCGACCTGCGGCTTACGGAGCGTGCGGTACCAGCCGTTGTCCTGGAGCATGCGCTTACCGAAGGGCGGATATGTGGGCAAGGCCTTCTCGACCAGGTCGGGTCGGCCCTCCAACTCGGACTCGATGTACTTGGTGAGCATCCGCCGGTGAGAGTCGTTGACTGCGTTCAGAGATCGTTCCGGGTGGGGCCAGTTCGGATCCCTCTGCAGACTCGCATGGATGCGGTCCATGAACATCCACGCAAGCCGGAACCGGTACCACGCGCTGTAGAACGGCACGTTCGCCATCAACCAGTGCACCTGTGGGCTGACGGCGCGGAAGTAGTTGGGGTTGGGCATGATCCACTGCGGCGACCGCTGGTAGACGTCCAGCTTTGCGACCGAGTCTGCGATCGCCGGGACGATCTGCATCGCGCTGGCACCGGTGCCCACCACGGCCACGCGTTTCCCCGTGAGGTCCAGGTCGGCCGGCCAGCGCGCCGAGTGGAACAAGGGGCCGGTGAACTTCTCCACCCCGTCGAGTCGTGGTACTTGCGGGATGTTGAGCTGTCCAGCCGCGGAGATCACAACCTGGGCAACGAGAGTTTCGTGCGAACCGTCGGGGTTACGGACCTCGATGCGCCAGCGCTTTGCGCCCTCCTCCCACGTCAGCCGTTCGACGACGGTGGAGAAGCGGATCGAGCGATGCAGGTCGAAATGGTCGGCCAACTCGGTGAGGTAGTCGTCCAACTCCTGTCGCTTCCCGAAGTACTGACTCCAGGCACGGGGGTAGTAGGACAGCTGGTACAGGTAGCTCGGAGTGTCGACGCCACAACCCGGGTACCGATTCTCGATCCAGGTTCCCCCGACGCGCGGGTTCTTCTCGATGACCGTGTGCGGGACACCGAGGTCCGTCAGGTACTTCGACGCTGTCATGCCCGAGATGCCCGCGCCGATGACGACGACCGACAGATCCACCTCGCGGCAGGCGGTCTTGGAAGCCAGCGCACTCGGCCGGAACTCCAGCTGCTCGGCGGCCAGCGGCTCGTACTCGACCGGGACCTCCTCAGCCACGCACAGCGACGCCAACCCGAGGAGATCATCGCCCGACGGAGCGGGGGCCGCGATCGGCCTACCGGCAGCCCAGGCCATCACCGCGTCATGGGTGGCGCGCCTGATCTCCAGTTGAACATCGTCCGGCAGACCGCCGTCGTCGTGGTCGTCGGTGCCCTTCGCCCGCGTCGGACGGTACGGATCGGCGAGCCACTTCCGGTCTCCGGTCAGTTGATAGAGCAGCGGCACCAGACAGGGGATATTCGCCACGGCCAGCGCGCTCCGGAGCATCTCCGCGTCGATGCTGACGTCCGCCTCACTGGTGCTCACATCGCCTCCCGGACCCACACTCTTTCCTGTCTAATCTAGATTAGATTATGCCCGGGTGCAACAGCGCGCGATGTGGCGCACGGCACCGTCAATCAGCCGATCTCGACGCCGACGTACTCCTTGAAGATGTCGGAGCCTTCCAGTTCATCCGGCTCACCGACGAAGCGAACCTCACCGCGGTTGAGCAGATACACGTAGTCGGCGATCGCGAGCGCACGCGTGACGTACTGCTCCACGAGAAGGAGGCTCGCTCCCTCCTTGGCGAGGATCTCCAGGAAGCGGAAGATCTCGTCGACGACGACCGGCGCCAATCCCATGGACACCTCGTCGAGCAACGCCAGCCTCGGGTTCTGGATGTACGCGCGCGCAAGCGCCAACATCTGCTGCTCGCCCCCGGACATCGTGCCGGCGAGGGCACCGATCCGGCGCCCCAAAGACGGGAAGATGTCGATTGCTTTGGCGATCATCTCCTCCTCGCGACCGGCGAGGCAGTGCATGCGCAGGTTGTCCCGCACCGTCAGAGACGGGAAGACGCCACGCCCTTCCGGGACGTGACAGACGCCGGCTTCGACCAGGCGATGCGGCCGCAGCCCGGTGACGTCCCGATCGTCGAGCAGGAGTTGCCCGGCGAAGGGTCGCACCAGCCCGCTGGCGACCCGGAGCAGGGTGGTCTTGCCGGCCCCGTTGGCGCCGAGAAGCGCCACCACAGACCCCGGCGGCACCTTGAGCGTCACGTCGCGGAGGACAACGTGCCCGCCGTATCCGGCACTGACTCTACGCAGCTCGAACACTAGGAGGCCTCCAGGTCCGCCGAACCGAGATAGGCCGCCTGCACTTCCTGGCTGGCCACGATCTGCGCGGGCGTGCCCTCGAAAATGAGCTTGCCGAAGTCGAGGACGTAAACGTAGTCGCAGATGTTGAGGACCAGACTCATGTCGTGCTCGACCAGCAGAATTCCGCAGCCGGTCTCAGCCACGGTGTTGCGAAGAATGGCGCCGAAGCGAGCCGTCTCCGCGCGGTCCAAGCCCGAGGAGGGCTCGTCCAGCAGCAGCATCCTGAAGTTGCCGGCCAGGACACGGGCGAGTTCGACCAGCCGCCCTTGACCGGTGGACAACTCGCCCGCCGTGACCTGAGCCAGATCCTCGATACCGCAGCGGCGCAGTGACTCCTGGACTCGGGCGACGATACGAGCCTTGTCGCCCTTGTTCCCGAGAAGATGGCGCCACGGCTTGGAGCCGGCCAGCCCGGCCTCCAGCCCCAGACCGACGTTGTCGGCCACGGTGAGCGAGTCGAAGAGCTCCATCCGCTGGAACGTTCGACCCAGTCCACGCTGGCCGCGGATCTGCGGGGGGACGCCGGTGACCTCCTCTCCGAACAGGTGAACCGATCCTGAGCTCACCGGTGCGGTACCGCTGCACGCCGAGAAGGTGGTCGTCTTGCCGGCCCCGTTCGGCCCGATCAGCCCGGTGATCCTCCCCAGGGGCGCCGACAGCGTCACCGAGTCCGCCGCCACCAGTCCGCCATAGCGGACGGTGACGCCACGAGCCTCCAGACCAGGCCCGCGTCCCTGGTCAGCTCTCATGGCCGGCCCACCGCCGCCCACGCGCGAGGACCCACGTCCCGGCGAGCGCCCACAGTCCCATCGAGGCGTGTTCAACCCCACCGTCGGAACGCGAGAGAGAGTCGACCGACGAGGACCCCGGGGCGCCGGATACGGCCTTCGATCCGTCCAGTCCCTTCAGACACCCGCTCGCCGCCTTCTGCCACTTCCCGGCGGCACCAGGGGCGGAGAAGATCATCGAGTAATAGCAGGGGTTCTTCGGATTCACGCCCATCGACGGACTGAAGGTCGTCGGGCGAATCATGTCGCCCAGCGTCTCGTTCTTGATCATCGAGAGGCCCTTGCGCAGCATCTCGGTGGTGATCGGGACACCCACCGCTGCCTGACCGAGCTTCTCGATGGCGACCTTGACCATCATCCCGTCGGCCCAGGCGAGCGCCGCGGTCGGGTCGAGCTTGAGGGTCGGGGCGTAACGCTTCATCGCCTCCTGGAACTGCTTCTGCCCCGGGCTGCCCGCCGTGAACCAGTCGTTCGCCGCGCTGGCGATCGTCGGCATCATCTTCTGCACGTTCTGGTCGTTCGGGTCGAAGGTCGCCCCGAGGGAAGCCACGGCGAACTTCGGGAAGTACCCGATCGCGGCGCAAGAGCGGGCGATCCGGCTGACCCCGGAACCCTCGACAATCATGCTGATCTGCTCGGCGCCGGCGTTCTTGGCGCTCTGGCACTGCGTCGTGTAGTCCGGCGCGGTGATCGAGACCTGCACGTCGTACACGACCTGGTAGCCGTTCGCCGCCGCGTTGCGCTTGATTGCGTCCTTGTAGGGCGGGCACACCGCGGCCTCGATGCAGTAGATGACCGCTACCTTCTTGGCGCCCTTGTCCGCCACCGAGATCGTCGACCCCGCCGCGTTTGCATCGACGTGCGTCCCGACCGGGTAGAAGAGTGGGTCTTCCCACCAGGTCGTCGAGAACAGGTCGCCGCCCACAACCGGAACCTTGAGCGAGTCGACGGCGGACTTGAACCCGGAGATCGACAGGGGAACGAAGTTGGCGACGAGACCGATGGCCTTACGGTTCTTCACCAGGTCCTGCACCTGGGACGACGCCTTCCCCGGGTCACTCGCGCTGTCCTGCGAGATGACCTGCACCGGGTGACAGGCGATGCCACCGTTGGCGTTGATGTACTTCGCCCACGCCCCCATCACCGGAATGGCCGAACCCACATTGGCCCCGATGATGCCCGTGTATTCGACGACCGACCCCAGAACGATCGGCGGGCCCTGGGTCTTGCACGAGGTTCCGGTGGACGCCGACGTTCCAGCGTTCCCCGAGGCGGGCGCGGCGTTGTTGCCCGATGACGCGGTCCCCTTCGCACCGTTGGCGCCTGGTGCCACCGCGCCCGTGGCTCCCGGAGCGGCCGTCTGGGCAGGTGAACCGGGCGCAGCCGGCAGGTTCTCGCCCTGAACGGGGACGCCCGGGTCCTGCGGCAACGCGCCCGTCCCCAGATCCGGGCCCGTCCCCAGGTCCGGGCCCAAAGCGGTCTCGGCCGGACCACCCTTCGAGGCCTGAATGACACGCTCGTCCGAGATGCGAGTTCCGCAGGCCGACAGGACCAGCACGCACGAGACACCGGCGGCCAGGAAGGTGATCGCGCGCCGGGCCCGGACGGATCGGGGTGTTGACATCGAAGAGGTTCCTCTCGCGGGTGCGGTCACGTCGTGACCACTGACTCGGGGCGGTCGATCGACCGCGCAGACAGGTGCATGCGAGCGCCCGCCGGTCCGACGGTGCGGTGTTCGTAGCGCGCCGCCAGGGCGGCGACCAGGGCACTGAAGCGGCCACCGGAGCCCAGGGCGACGATGACTGCGGACAGGCCGAAGATCAGTTGGAGTGCGCTGCTGGTGTTGGAGTCCGAGATGTAGGCAGGAGGCACATTGAGTGCAAGCGTCGCCAGAACCGCCGCCGGCACGGTCCGCCGCCCCATGATCATGAGGACGGCGAGGACGACGAGCGAGAAGAAGTAATTGAACGGCTCACGGTTCACCGAGCCGAAGACACCGGCCATCATCGCGCCGCTGACCCCCGCCAGGAAGGCGGAGATGCAGAAGACCAGCACTCGCGCCACATTCGTGCTCGTCCCGAGCATCGTCAGAGCTGCCGGGCTGTCGGACATGCCGCGAAGCAGACGCCCGAGCCGTGACCGCTCGATGGTGACGACCAGGCCGGCGGCGAGGCCCCCGACCACCAGGAGCAGGTAGAAGTAGCCGGTGTCCGAATCGAGGTTCCAGAAGGTCGGGCGTGGGGTGGAGAGCGAGACGGACGGCCCGAACATGTACTCCTTGGTGTAGAAGAACTGCGCGAGCAGGATGCCGAAGCCGAGCGTCGCCAGAGCCAGATACAGACCGGAGAGCCGAATCGCGGGAATGGCGACGATGGCGCCGACCGGGACCGCCACGAGGCCGGCGATCAGCACCGCCAGACCGTAGGGGACACCGTGCCCGAGCATGTGCCCGAAAGTCGTGGCCCCGATCGCCGCGAAACCGATCTGGCAGAGCGAGATCTGACCCGAGGTCCGGACCAGCAGACCGAGGGAGAGGAACAGCGGTAGCATCGCCGCCGCGACCGTCCAGGTCGGAAGCTTCGTACCGACCACGTGCGGCACCAGGATCCCGCCGACGATCACGGCCACGACGAGAGCGGTGTTGAAGGCACGGGCCGCCTGGGACTGCCGGCGACGAGGGCGTGCTTGCCGGACGGCCCGCGTCCCCAGCTCGACAAGCTTGTGGCGGGGAATGACGAGGAGACCGACGAACAGGAACAGGAACGGCATGTTCGTGTCCAGGCCGGCCAGAGACGGGTTCTCCGCCGTGAGCTTGCCGGCGACGCCCTGCGACACGCCGAGAACCATCCCGCCGACGTAGGCGAGCGGCAGGCTGCGGAACGCACCGAAGGTGCCCGCGCCGAAGGCCGCCACGACAAGGAGCGCCAAGAGAACGACGTCGAGCTGCTGCTGCGTGTTGACGAGCAGCAGGCCGGACACGGACGCGAAGGAGGAACCGATCACCCAGGCGATGCGACGAATGCGCGTCGGAGACTCGCCGGTGAGGTCGACGAGCTCAGGCCGGTCGACCACGGCGCGCATGGAGACGCCAAGCTTGGTCACACGGAAGAACACCGACAGGCCGACGACGGCGACGACGCCGATGACGGTCGTCGCGACACCGTCCCATCCCACGCGAACCCCGCTGACGGTGAAGGCGACGTCGTTGGGGAGGAAGGTCGGGAAGGTCTTCGCGATCGGTCCGTACTTGAGCGTGGTCGCGGAGACCACGATCAGGATGAGGCCGATCGTGGCGATGATGCGGTACGCCACCGTGGCGTTGGCGAGTCCCGCTGCCATCCGTTCGAGCAGCAGGCCCGCGACGACGCCGAAGACGACCACGGCCGTGAGCGCCGCGACTGGCCAGGGCCAACCCTGCCGGACGTTGAGTTCGTAGAACACCACCGCCGACGCCGCAGCGATCGCGCCGTGGCCGAAGTTGAACACCCCCGACGTCTTGTACGTGAGGACCAGACCCAAGGCGGCAATACCGTAGACAGAACCGGTAATGATGCCGATGACGATGAACGGCAGATATTCCTTCACGACTGGCACATCCCGCAGGCCAGGAGGTCCTCGTTCCGAGGGCCCGCGATGGGTCGGACCGGCTTGCCACGCACGACGTCGCACGACGGACGGTGGTAACGCCGCATACCGTCGGCGGTGACGTGGACTGCGTTCGCCGCGGTTCGGTTGATCTCGTCGACCTCCGCGGCCGATGTTCCGTAGAGCGCAGCGATGCACGCCTGAACAGATCGACGCTCCCGCGCCACCATCGCCAGGCCGGTTAGGAGCCACAGCGCTCCCCCGGCCGCAGCTATCACTGCACCCAGCACCGCCAGCGCGATCCACGCCGCCTGGTCGTCGAAGTCAAGGTCGCCGCTGCCGCCGTACCACGCCACGACGATGATGATCAGCCCAGCGGCGTAGGACGCTGCGAGCTTGACCAGGTCGCTCCTGGACCACGGCGATGCTGCGCTCCTCCGACCCGCAGTCTCGCTGCGGCGGGCCTGGCTCACAGCCGCCGCGTGGCTGCGCCGTGGCCGGGAGGAAACCCCCGACACCTCGACACCGCTTGCCACGTTTGTCACCCCTGTCGTTAGTACTTCGACGGAACTCGGAGTCACTTCACTCCGCGGGCGGCCATGTCTATTTCAACCAGCTCTCGTAGGGCGTGAATCTCGCGCCACTCGTCGCGCAGATCTGCGGAGAGCCAGGCGACCGCTGAGATCGACAGGAGGAAGATTCCGAAGACACCGGCCGAGATGAAGTACGGCATCTGCTTGGCCACGTACTCCGTGTCGGACACCCCGAGGTAGCCGATCAGCAGAACCAACAGGCCACCGATCGCAGCAGCGATGGCAATGCCGCGGTCCCACTGCACACGGACGAGCTTCATGATTTCCACGCGGACCGCACTCCCAAGTAGCCGAGAACCTGACCGCCGAGCAGACCGAGCACGGCGACGATGACAAGGACGAAATAGAACGGAGCGATGCCCGGAAGCTCCAGACCGTTCCGAGCCGCCACGAACTGGTTGGACCCGCCACCGGCCGGAGCCAGATCGACGGTGGGCACGGATCCCGGAAGAGCCCCGATCGCCGGCAGCTCTCCGAGCCCAGCGGCGTCCACGGGGCCCGGGGAAACGTCCGCGCCGGGAAGGGCGCCAACTCCGCCACTCGCTCCGTCCCCGGCGAGACCGAGGTCGGTCGAGGCCGGGGTGTAGGAGCCGATGATGCCGGCCGAGGTGCGGCCGATCGTGAAACTGACCGGCGTCTCACCGTTGTAGACCTGGTTCGCCGGAGGCGCCGGCAGGACCGACTTGATTACCAACGTCGGGGCGGTGATCGCCGTATCCGTCACAACCGCCTGCTGAATGCTCAGGTCGATGCCGAGGGCCTTGAAGGCATCCACCACAGCGGATTCCGGGACCGGGTACTTCTGGGAGCCGGTGCCCGGGATCGCGACGAAGAAGTTCCCGTCGCTGTAGCTGAGGTCTGGCGAGGTGAGGACCTGGCCCTTGAACGGGTTCGGGATCGGGGCGGAGTTCGGCGGCTGGAACGAGTCCGGCAGCGTGAGGGACAACGCAGGCGCGTTGAACTTCCCAACCGTCAGGCTGGACGACTTCGTGAGTTTGCCGAACGCGTCGAGCCTCACCTCCGCAGTGGAAAGCACATTCGACAGGGTGAGGATGCCACCGATCCGCAGGCCGTTCTGCGTGGCCTTCGAGATCGCGATGACATCGCCTTCCTTGCCCTGGCTGACCGAGGACTGGGCGACGTATCCCGCGGAGTCCGTGAAAGCGGTCGCCTTGGACTCGCTGAGGTTGTCGGTAACCCTGGCCGTCAGGTCGACGCCCGGATAGTGACCGACCTCGGGGGCTTCGTTACTGCTGTTCGCCGCAACGTAGAGCGGGTAGTCCGGCACAGGGAGGCCGGTGAGTGCGCGGACCGGACCGTTGATGGTCGCTCCAACCTCACCCGGATAGGGGAACGAGGCGAACGATGTCCCCTGCGGGAGCGAGTTCAACTTGGCCTGGGTCGTCGGGCCGGAACCTTCAATGGCGATACCCGTGGGGATAGACGGGTTGGTCAACCGGAACTCGACCCCGTAGGCCGAGGTCACCGCATCGAATGTGATGTCGTCGACGCCGGCTCGGGCTTCTCCGCTGCCGACAGCAAGCGCGCCCAGACCGAGCACGCCGACGATCGGCAACGCGCTCCAGCGCAGTGTGGAGGACTTGGCCATGACTCCCTCGTACTTCCGGCAACCGGGCAGTTCCACCGGCACTTCGCCTCGGGCAGGCGTGTGCCTCAGGTCACCTATTCTGGCTTCGTTTAGAGAACTGTCAATGGTTGCCCGCGGCCACTTTGCCGCGGCTTGACCGGTACAGCCATCTTTTTTCTAAGCTAGTTTCGATCAGATTCTGTGCTGGATTTGAATCGTCACGCGTGCTAGAACGGCACGACCGACCACGGCGAGGGAGCGTCCTATGAGCGCGAGCAGTCAGCGTGTGTGCATTTGGTCCGGCGTGGCGTTCATGGTGCTGTTCTTCCTCGGCTTCGGAGTCATCGCGCAGTACATCCCTCCCCCGAATCCAGCTAACAGCGCGGCCGAGGTCGCCGAGCGCTACCGCGAGAACGCCAACGCGATTCGCACGGGCATGTTGATCAGCATGTACGCGCTCGTTCTCTACGTCCCGTGGGTTGCAGCGCTCGCTACGCAGATGAAGCGCATCGAAGGCAAGCACACCCCGCTGTCCTGGGCGCAACTCGCGCTCGGGGCCGGGCTCCCCGTCGCGTTCTTCCCCGCCCTCTACTACTTCCAGGTCGCGGCGTTCCGTCCGGAGCGGTCGGACGAAGCGATCCAGCAACTCAACGACATGGGCTGGCTGCCGTTCACCGGCATCATCTACGCCATCACGGTGCAGAACGTGGTGGTCGGTGCGGCGGTGCTGATGGACAAGCGGCCGGAACCCGTGTTCCCCCGGTGGTACGCGTACTTCTGCTTCTGGACCGGTCTGCTCTACTGCCCGGCGAGTCTCGACGTGTACTTCAAGGACGGGCCGCTCGCGTGGAACGGTCTGTTCAGCTGGTGGCTCTCGCTCGTGTCGTTCTTCGCCTGGCTCGTGGTGACCTCCGCCCTGATGGCAAAGGCGATCTCTCACCAGGAGCGCGAGGAGTCCGCACCGACCTCAGCTCCGCTGCACCTGCGCTCGTCGGCCCCGACCGATGGACACGCTTCGGCGGCCGAGGTGGCTCAGCAGCAGGAGACAGTCGGGCCCACCGTGTGACACTTCCCCGACCCGCTTCTCCACCGCGGCAGAGCCGCCTGACCTCACAGAATCGGTACCTCACGTGACCTCTGCTGTCCCTGATCACATCGTCATCGCCAACTGTGGCGGGTTCTGGGGGGATGACCCCACGGCTGCCCGGCGTCAGGTGGAGGGTGGTCCGATCGACTACCTGGTCATGGACTACCTGGCCGAGGTGACGATGGCGATTCTGCAGAAGCAGAAGGCCAAGAAGCCCGAGCTCGGATACGCCGGGGACTTCCTGACCCAGCTGCGGGACGTGCTGGTGTCCTGCATGGACAAGGGCGTCACGATCATCGCGAACGCCGGCGGGGTGAACCCGCACGCGTGCGCGGCGGCGGTCGAGAAGCTCGCCGAGGAGCTCGGGGTCCGGGACAAGGTCAAGCTGGGTGTGGTGTCCGGGGACGACCTGTACTCCGACCTGGACGACCTGCTGGCCGCGGGTCAGGCGCTGACGAACATGGAGACCGGCCGGCCGCTGTCGGACATCCGGGACGCGGTGTCCTCGGCGAACGTCTACATCGGCGCGCCGGCGATCGTGCGCGCGCTGGAGCTGGGCGCGAACGTCATCGTCGCGGGCCGGGTCACCGACACCTCGGTGGCGATGGCCCCGATGATCCACCGCTTCGGCTGGGCCGGCGACGACTGGGACAAGCTGGCCGCGGGTGTGGTCGCCGGGCACATCATCGAGTGCGGCTGCCAGTGCACGGGCGGGAACTTCACCGACTGGCACCTGGTCCCGGACCACCGCAACATGGGTTACCCGCTGGTCGAGGTCTACCCCAACGGTGAGTTCGTGGTGACCAAGCACCCCGGCACCGGTGGCCTGGTCTCGGTGCACACGGTCTCCGAGCAGCTGCTGTACGAGATGGGGGGCCCGGCGTACCTGTCCCCGGACTGCGTCGCCCGCTTCGACTCGATCGAGCTGACCCAGGAGGGCCCGGACCGGGTCCGCGTCTCCGGCATCGTCGGCGCCCCGCCGCCCGAGTTGCTCAAGGTCGCGGTGTCCTACTCCGACGGCTACCGCTCCGTGGGCCGGTTGCTGCTCTCGGGCCCGGACACCCTGCGCAAGGCGAACAAGGTCGCCGAGGTGTTCTGGCACGCCGCGGGCGGTCAGGACCTGTACGAGGAGGCCTCGACCCAGTTCATCGGCTGGGACGCCTCCCACCCCTCGCTGACCGCGACCGAGCCCAGTGAGGTCCTGATCCAGTTCGGCGTCCGCGACCGCGACAAGGCCAAGATCGAGGCGCACTTCGCCCCGATGGTCGTCGGCATCATGCTCCAGGCCCTGCCCGGCATGACCGTCCCGGCCGACCAGGGCCGCCCGCGCGTGGCCGAGGTCGTCGCCCACTGGCCCGCGCTGATCGCCCGCGACGCGGTCAAGGCCACCGTGACGGTCGACGGGGTCACCGAGCCGGTGTCCTCGGCCGCCGCGGCCTACACCGACGTCCGCGTCCCACCGGCCCCGCTCGCCAAGCCCACCCCGGCCGACGACGCCCAGCCGGTGGCAGAGGGGGAGACCGTGACCGTCCCGCTGATGCAGCTGTGCATCGGGCGCTCCGGGGACAAGGGCGACACCGGCAACGTCGGCATCCGCGCCCGCAGCCCCGAGATCTACCACTGGATTCAGGCGAACATCACCAGCGAGGTCGTCAAGCAGCAGTTCAAGGACATCTGCTACGGCGAGGTCGAGCGTTTCGAACTGCCCAACCTGCTCGCCCTGAACTTCTTGCTCCACGAGAGCCTCGGCGGCGGCGGCGCGAACTCCCTGCGCTTCGACGCCCAGGGCAAGACCTTCTCCCAGTACCTGCTCTCCATGGAGGTCACCGTCCCCGCCGCGCTGGTGACCACCGCCGGCTGAGCCTCCTGAGAACATCCGTGCACCTGACACTGCGGAGGGTGCGCGCGCAGGACGGATCAGGTGAGCAGCACCGACCGCACTCGCCGAAGTTGAGTACTGCTGACGGAAGCCGATGCCCAGTAGGCCTCGATGGACACGTACACAGCCAGCAGCGCGTCGATGACGTGCTCGATGTACTCGGGACGGGCTAGGAGGTACTGCACCGCTTCTTCGACCGGTTCCGTCTCCAGCCCGGCTGTCTCGTAGCCACGCGCTGAGCGCGGGAGCCGAATTCCTGCTCACCGCCCCCGGACGAGGGCGGCGTTCGCTGGATGTGGAGCGCCTGACCACCAGCTGGCAGGCAATCTTGTCCGACGACTGGCACCACAGCTCACGAGACAGCATCCGCCGCGCCTTGTCGTCCGTCGCAGTGCTGGCCAACCAAGTCAAGGACGAAGGCCGGGACCTGGGCATCGGCGGCCTCCTGGTCTCTGCCCCGACGTCACCAATCCTGGCGCTAAAGCCGGGACGCCTTGTGCGCGCCGTTTCGGAGCGCTGGGAGCGATTCACCTACGTTCCCGCGGAAAGACAGAAGGGCCTTGTCATGAGCCCACGTCCGCACGCAGCTGAGACGAGCTTGCGGTTGTGAGCTGTCGGACGGCTACTTACCTGCAGTTCTAGGGGTTGGGGGCCGAGAGGTAACCCCGGCGGAACGGCTGGAGCTTAGACGAGCTCGACGACTTCGCCGGCCACAACCCGTCGGCTACCACGTAACTCACCGACCAGGTTTCGCACACGACGTGGGCGAGCCTCTCCCCGCGAGCAGAGTCGTGCACAGGCGGCTGGAGTGGACCGGACCACTCGATGATGACGTTACGCGCCTTAACGTCATTGATGTCGTAAAACGGCTAGGACCGCACGTTTCCGCAGGTCAGAAGAGCCGGCGGCCGGACTTGAACCGGCAACCTTTCGATTACAAGGCGGCCGCCAAGTACCGCAGTCGCCCTCGCCAGCGTACGGCAGCATCCGTTCGAGCCCCACCGCCCGCGCGATCCCCCGTGGGCCCCGCAGTCTTAACGTCATCCTTAACGTCACGCGCGAAAAGCGCCGTCGTCCGAGGCGCTCACCGATTTGGTGTTCCGTCGACGCACCGTGGCCGGAGGCGCCCGAGGACGCGTCCGCCTCTCCGGCGCCCGGCCGAGAACCGGGCCCACGGAGCTTGATGCTCAAACCATGACGTAGATCGCCATCAACGAGACAATCAGGCCGACGCAGTACGCCTCGAAGACCAGGCGGAGGGCGATCGGGGCGTGCCGTAGCTCCATGAAGTGCAGGCCCACGAGTCGGATTTTGACTACTGCGATCCCGATCACGACCGCGGCGGCCAGGGGCGACGGCTCGATCAGGTGCTCGCCACCAAGCACGAAGGATGCCACCGTGAAGACGACCAGGGCGGCCCATACGACGGCCGATGCTTTGGTGGCGCGACTCTTCAGAGCCGAATCGGGCAACTCCGTAACGGTCATCGGTGCGTCAGCACTCGGTAGCCCATTCATCAGCGCACCAGGTAGAGAGTCGCGAACAGCATGATCCAGAGCAGGTCAACCAGGTGCCAGAAGCTGGCCACACCCTCGAGCGACGCCACGCGGGGGCTACCGGTGAGCGTCGGGCGGGAGATCCGCATAGCGACCAGCAACGCGCCCATGCCGAGCACCACGTGACCGAGGTGGATGCCGGTGAACATGAAGTAGTACATGTAGAAGTCGTTGACCGACGCGGTGTGGCCGTCGCGCACCAGTGAGGTGTACTCGATCGCCTTCACCCCGGCGAACACCAGCCCGCAGGCCACGGCGGCGAGGAAGAACATCGGAGCGCGATGGTGCCGGACGCGCGCCAGGTGCAGGCCGATGACGACGAACAGCGACGAGGTCAGCAGGACGATGGTGTTGGCCACGCCCCACTCCAGGTGCAGCGTCTCGGCCGAGGCCACGAACATCTCCGGTTCCTGGCCCCGCAGCACCAGGATGGTGCCGAAGAAGATCCCGAACACGACCATGTCCCCGAGCAGGAAGACCCACAGCCCCGGCTCCCCGGGCACGTGTCCCTTCGGCGCCGCGAGTTGTGGCGGCGCTTCGACCTCCGCAGTCATGAGCCTTACTCCCGGTCTGGACGGTTGACCACCCGGCTGACGAAGTGCGTGTTAGCGACCTTCGCTCCTTGCGCCTCATCGCAACGGCTGCCGGAATTCCCGGTCAGGACGGCTCAGCGGCCTCGAACCGAGAGCAGTCGCACCACCTGCGCACCGGCGAGCGCCGATGCGGCGGCGACCGCGAGGACCAGGTAGAAGCTCTCCCACGAAGTCGTGCCCTCAGGGAGGATCGAGCCCACCGCGGCGGGCAGGAAACTCTGGGCCGGAGCCTGCGCCGCGGTCGGCGCCGTAGCGCCTGGGACCGCCCCGAACCCCGCCGCGTCCAGCCCCGCCGCGTCGACCGGGGCGGTCCGGGCGGTCCCGGTGGACGGCAGCGCGTTGCCCGCGGCCGCGCCCGCCGCCGCATCGCTGTCCACGCCCGCACCCGACGCGGCCCCCGCCAGTGAGTTGCTGGTGGCAGTCAGCGACACACGGCCGATCGTGACGGTCTCGGTCGTCGTACCTCGCTCGGAGGTGTTGGAGAAGAGGATCTGCAGCGCGCCGGACGTGACGCCGGAGACGTCCTTCTTCGCGTCGACCGTCGGACCCGTGGTCGTCGAGCCGTCGGTGTAGGTGTAGATCTCCGGCAGATAGGTGAGTGTGACTCCCGCAGGCTCAAGCGTGGCGTTCAGCGCCGCCAGACCAGCTGTGTCGAGCGGAACCGGAGCGGACCCCAGCGCACTGAACCCGTCGCCGGTCAGGCCGGACTTCAGCCCGGCGAAGCTGATCGTGCCGAGGTCGGTCGTGGTCACGGGCGTGGTGCGTCCGTCGGCGCCGCGGGTCAGGCTCGCGAAGGACGAGACGTTGAGGATGTCGAGGATGCCGTCGAAGGACAGCGCGTGGACACCGGCCGTGCCCTGAGTGACGACCCCGTCCTCACCGGCCACACTTTCCGCGAATGCGAAGGCGTTGTTCTCCTCCGAGGTGGCAGCCTGGCCACCGATGTTGACCCGGCCGGTCGCCTTGCCCGGCACCGCGTCGGCCACCAGTTCGTAGCCGCCGGCGTTCTGCTTGGCGTTGGGCACCACAGGGTCCTTCGCGCTCACGTAGCCGGGGAAGGTGGGCACCATTGGCAGCGAGGCCCCGGCGGTGGCCTGCACGATGCCGTTGCCCGTGTTCGGCACCGAGGACACCAGGGGCGAGTAGGGGGCACCCGCGTTGGCCGAGCTCTCGCCGTTGCTGTTGAGCAGAGCACCCGCGCCGTAGGAACCGGCCGAGGCCGGCAGCCCGAACGGGACAGCCGCGTCGGTGGTGGTCGACTGCAGCGCGACCGCCTCGGCGGACAGGTCGTAGATGTCCGGCGCGGCCGCGCTGGCCGTGCTGGACCAGACGAGGGCGCTCGCGCTGAGGGCCAGCACCACGGTCGCGGTCACGCTGGTCGCCCGGACGGTCCGGTTGAGCCCGGACAGACGGAGTGAGCTCATGATGCAAGGCCTCCCAGGTACGAGTGCGCGATTGCTTCTTCACTGATCTCAGACGGTTCACCGACGTAGGTCAGCCGACCCCGGTCGAGGATGTACACGTAGTCGGCGAGTTCGAGCGCCCGCGCGACGTACTGCTCCACGACGAGCAGCGAGATGCCGGTACTCGCGAGCTGGCGCAGGTACACGAAGATCTCGTCGACGATCTTCGGGGCCAGGCCCATGGAGACCTCGTCGAGAAGGACCACCTGCGGCTCGCACACGTAGGCGCGGGCGAGCGCGAGCATCTGCTGCTCGCCACCGGACATCGTTCCGGCCCGCTGCTCGAGCCGCTCCCCCAGCCGGGGGAAGGCCTGGATTGCCTGCTTCAGCGCCTTGCGCCGGTCGACGCCGGGCGGAGCTTGTAGCCGGATGTTGTCGGCGACGGTCAACGACGGAAAGATGCCGCGGCCCTCCGGGACGTGGCACACCCCGCGGCGGGCCAGCTTCTCCGAGCGCTTGCCGGTCATGTCCTCTCCGCCGAGGCGGACCTGCCCGCTCACGGGACTGAGCTGACCGGAAGCGACCCGCAGCAGGGTCGTCTTGCCGGCGCCGTTCGCGCCGAGGAGCGCTACGACCGAGGCCTTGGGCACCGTCAAGGAGACGTTGCGCAGCACCAGGCCGGTCTCGTAACCGGCCGAAACATTGCGCAGCTCAAGCATGCGACTCGACCTCCGTACTCACGTCGCCTCCGAGATAGGCGGCGCGGACCGTCTCCGAGGTCATCGCCTCGATCGTCGGCCCGGACCAGATCAGCCGACCGAAGTCGAGGACGTAGACGGTTGAGCTGACGTCAGCGACCAGCGCCATGTCGTGCTCGACGAGCAGCACCCCGATCCCGGTCTCGCGCACGTGCTCGCAGAGGACGCGACCGAACTCCTCGGTCTCGTGCACGTCCAGACCCGACGAAGGTTCGTCCAGCAGCAGGAACCGGAACGGGCTGGCGATGGCCCGGGCCAGCTCGACCAGCCGCCGTTGACCGGTGGACAGGTCCCGCACCCGCCGGTTCGCCACCGCTTCCAGTTGGCAGCGGCTCAGGGCCTCGCGGGTCCGCTCCGCGATCTCGCGGCGCTCGGAGGCGGGTGCCCAGAACTGACCCCACGGCCGCTTCGAGGACAACACACCCTCGGGCCCCATGGAGACGTTCTCGACCACCGACATCGAGTCGAACAGCTCCATTCGCTGGAACGTCCGGCCGAGTCCGGCCGCGGCCCGCGCCGGCGTCGACAGCTTGTCCAACCTCCGGTCACCGAGGCGGACTCGGCCGGCGGCGGTCCGGACCACGCCGGTGCAGGCGTTGAACGTCGTGGTCTTGCCGGCGCCGTTCGGGCCGATCAGGGCCGTGATCACGCCGGGCTCGGCGTGCACGGACAACTGCGAGACCGCGGTCAGGCCACCGAACTTGACGGTGACGTCGTCGATCTGGAGGGCGGGCATGCTCATTGGGTCACCCCCACCAATGCGCGTTCGGATCGTTCCGCAAACTCCTCGCCACGCGCCGACACCGGAGAACTCCCGCCGCGCTCGGCCCCGCGTTCCCGCAGCTGAGGTAGGCGGACACCGGGCCACAGCGCGACGGCCAGGGCGAGCCCGCCGAAGATGGCCCCGCGGTAGTCGAGGAGGAAGCCGGAGTCCATCGGCGGGTAGATCTTGGCGACCGAGAAGAGGAACGCAGCGAGCACGGGGCCGAGGATCGGGCGTCGCGAGCAGAACACCAAGACCGCGACGAGGGCAAGGGAGTTGAAGTAGCCGAACGGACCGCCGGCGTCGCCGCCGGCCCCCGTGGTGGCGCCACCGATCAGAGCGCCCCCGATGGCCGCGATGAACGCCGAGAGGCAGAACACCGAGATCCGGGTGACCTTGGTCCGCACCGCGTGCGCATCGAGGGCTGCCGGTGAGTCAGCCAGTGCCCGCAGGATGCGTCCGAGGCGGCTGCGGCGCACCATCAGGACCAAACCCGCGAGCAGGCCGGCGATGACGACGACGAGGTAGTAGTAGCCCCTGTCACCCTGCGTCTCCAGACCCGGGAGATCGGGCCGGGCGATGACCTCGGAGTTGTCCAGACCGAACATCAGACCCGACGTGTAGAGCAGGTTTTGGGCAAGCAAACCGAACCCGAAGGTAGCGACCGCGAGGTAGACGCCGGACAGCCGGAACGACGGGATCGCGACGATTGCCCCGGCCGGCACTGCAGCCAGACCCGCGAGAAGCAGGCACAGGAGCCAGGGGAACCCACCCTGTTGTAGATGCGCGAAGGTCGACGCACCGATTGCGGCGAACGCCATCTGGCACAGCGAAATCTGACCGGAGGACCACAGGAGCAGGGCCAGCGACATCAGGACGATGGCGAAGCCAAGCCCGACGGTGAATTGGTTGAGGTCCGAGGCCGCGACAATCTGAGGCAGCATCAGGAACAATGCGGCCGTCGCGACGGCGGCGCCGGCATTGACCCGCGCCGGGAACTGGCGGATCGGGGGGAGCTTGCGGACACGCTTGCTTCCGCGCTCGAGCAGCCGGGCGCGGGGCACGAAGAGCAGGGCCGCGACCAGCGCGATGAACGGAACCTGCGTGTACAGGCCGGTCACCCAGGTGCTGCTCGCCCCGGCGAGTTCGTTGCCGAGCACGTTGGTGACGACGCCGATGCCGATGGAGGCGATGAAAGCGACGGCCAGGTTGTCGAAGGCGCCGAGGGCCGCCGCTCCGAACGCGGTGATGTAGAGCAGCAGCATCAGGTTGACGTCGATGCCGAGCACCGGCGCGATCAGCATCCCGGAGATCGAGACGAAGCACGACCCGATCGCCCACGCGTAGCGGCGGACGGTGATCGGGCTCGTCCCCTCGGAGGCAAGGAGCTCAGGATCGTCGACCAGGGCCTGCATGGCCAGGCCGATCCGGTTGCGGCGGAAGAACAGGGTCAGCCCGATTGTGGCCACCAGCGCGAGGGCGACGACGAGGATCTGGCTCATCAGCACCTGCGTGCCGGCGATGGTCACCTGCTCCTGGGACAGGTACGGCGGGAACTGCAGCGTGGCGGTTCCGTAGGCCCCGGTGAGCACGGACTGCAGCAACACGATCAGACCGATGGTCGCGACGACCTTCATCACCGCCGGCGCCTCTTCGAGCCAGAAGGCGATCCGCTCGAGGAGGATCGATCCGAGCAGGCCGACGAGCACCAGCGAGAGCAGGAAAGCGAGCGGCCACGAGAGGCCGGCGTCGATGCGGAAGGAGTAGAAGACGTACGCGGACGCGGCGGCCTGCGCGCCGATGGCGAAGTTGAAGATGCCGGAGGTCTTGAACGTCAGCACCAGGCCGAGGGCGGCGAAGGAGTAGATCGCCCCGTCGGAGATGCCGGTCAGCACGAACGGCCACATGTTGCGGGCCTCGGCGATCGGTGCGCCGATGATCGCGATCAGTACGGCGCCGGCGATCCAGCAACCGGTGTAGCCGAGGCGACCGGTCAGGTCGGAGAAGGACTGCTTCACGGCGGTCACGGGGCACACACCCCACACGGGGTTCGGCCGGCGCGCTCGTGCGCGGCGCGCGGGCTCGGGGACCAGTTCCGCTCATCCACCATCGCGCAGTCGAGCCGGTGGTAGAACCGCTCGCTCCCGGCGAACCGGTCTTCCTCGGCCACCGCGATCGTGGCCTGGCGCGGCGCGGCGTCGGCGCCCAGCAGGCGACGGCGGCGGTCGTGAACCGCGCGGCGGCCGCGCAGGAACCACAGCGCCTGTCCGGCGCCGATGACGAGCATTCCGAGGACGGCGACGTTCAGCGCAGAGATTTGCGATTCCATCGTCGGCCGGTCGGAGACCTCCCACCAGCCGACGAACCAGACGACGCCACCGATCGCCATGACCGACACGGCCGTCATGGCATCCGTCCGGGTCCAAGGCGATGTGATTCCCATCAGGATCGACCGGCCGCCATGGTCGGGCGAGTGCTGCGGTGAGCCGCGTCGCCGTTGCCGTTCTCAACCCGGGTTTGCTCGGTGGTCGGTTCGCTTCCCAGCGGCGGCAGCACCGAGGATCCGCTCTCCCGGATCGCCCGCTCGATGCGGTCCAGCTTGCGCCATTCGTCACGCAAATCTGCCGACAGCCACAGCATGGCGCCCAGGCCCAGCAGGAACATGCCACCGAGGCCACAGCCCGCGATGTACGGCAGCTGCTTGGCCGTGTAGGCGGTCTCGCTGACGCCCAGCCATCCGACAAACAACGTGATCACGCCCGCCAGCACGCATGCCCACGCTCCCGCGCGGTCCCACTGCAGTCGAAGCCAGCCCACGATGTCAGTTCTCACTGCGTCTCTCCTGCGGTAGGTCGGACGTGCGATAGGCCGTGGTAAATCCCAGGTGGCCCGGATGTTGCATCCAGTTCACTCCCACCGGCGCGCGCGCACAGTAGTAGTGCCTACCGTCACATCTACCGGCCGGGCGCAGACGCGGTCCTGGGGTCAAGCCCTCGCCAACTCCAGCCCCCGCGCCACCATCGGTTCGAAGGCCTCTCCGATCAGCTCCCACGTCTCATCAGGCCGATTACCGCTGCGGTGGAGGTGGAGATTCATCGCGGTGATCGCCGCAAATCGCCAGCACGCGAGCCCCTGATACCAGGCGAGATCCGGACTGCGGTCGCCCGTCGCGGACCGGTACGCGTCGCCCAACTGCTCAGGTGGCGGGCTCCACGTCATCCACGGCCGCCGGGTCGGGCCCCAGCACGCGGGGTCGTAGATCATCATCAGCCAGCCGACGTCCAGCAACGGCGCGCCGATCCCCGCGATCTCCCAGTCCACGACTCCGAGCAGCTTCCCGTCCTGGCACACCCAGTTGTTCGAGTAGAAGTCGCCGTGAACGACAGCGGGGGCGGGCTCCGGCGGCCGCGTACGTAACAGCTCCTCGTGCAGCGCGAGCCCAAACGCGATCCACGCCTCATTGCGGCCTTTGCGGAGCACGGGTTCCCACGCGCGTATCTCGGCCTCCAGCGAACGCGGTTCTGCCCAGTCGGACAACTGCCGACGCCAGTCGATCCGGTGGATGGCGGCGAGCGCGTCCACCGCGGCGGCGAAGATCGAATCGGCGTCGCTGCCGGTCTCCTCCAGCGGCTCCCAGCACGACAGCGAGGATCCAGGCAGTCGGTCGACCACGAAGTACGGCGAGCCGAACCAACGCTCGTCGTCGCTCCACCACCGCACCCCCGCGACCGGCACGCCAGAAACCGCGGCCGCCTGCAGCACCGGCACCTGGCGCAGCACGTCGGCCGGACCGGATCGGCGCACCCCCGGTGGGGCCACCCGGATCACGAGCCGTTCCTCCGCACTGTCACTGCGGACGTCGAACCCGAAGCTGATGCCCGCGTGGCCCGGCATCGGCGCGACCTGATCCACGGCGGCGGACGGTCCGTAGTGTGCCTGCGCCCAGGAGGTCAGCAAGGCCGCGGTCCTCGTCAGGTCGGTGGCGCCCAGACAGTTGTTCATTCAGCCATCGCACCGCGCTCGGCCCCGGTGGTCAGCGGTAGCCGCTACTGCTGCCCCAGGGCACGGAACCCGTTCGAATGCGGGCATGGAATTTGTGATCATTCGACACGCCGAACCGGCAGCCATGCGTGTGGAGTCCGGCGCCGCGGATCCCGGCCTGACTCCACTGGGGCAGGCGCAGGCCGCGGCGCTGGCCATGTGCGCAGCGCTCGACAACGTTGCCGTCGTCGTGCAGAGCCCGTCCCGCCGCGCCATCGAGACTGCGCGGCCGATTGCCGAACGGTTCGGGCTCGACCCAGTCACCGTGCCTGAGCTGACCGAGTTCGATCACGGCGACGCCGAGTACGTCCCGGTCGAGCACCTGCGCAAGCTCCGGGACGGACGCTGGGACGCGATGGTGCGCGGCGAGGCCTACGGCAACGTCGACGTCCCGGCGTTCCGGGCCCGGGTCACGGAGGCTTTCGCCGTCCTGGCGGCTGCCCATCCCGGGCCACGACGCGTCGTCGTCGTCGCCCACGCAGGCGTGATCAATGCGTACACCGGCGACGTGATCGGCATGGAGAAGCTGCTGTGGTTCGCGCCCGCCTACTCCAGCATCAGCCGGGTGGCGGCCGCCCGCGACGGCCGGCGCGGAATCCTCTCGCTGAACGAGACGCCGCACCTGCTCGGCCTCGACCGCGCGACGACCGCTCTGGAACCCGCGTGAGCTTCCGGTTGGAGGGTCGGACCGCGCTGGTGGTCGGCGGGACAAGCGGTATCGGCCTGGGCATCGCGCGCCGCCTGGAGGCCGCCGGGTCCGAAGTCCATATCACCGGCACCCGGAATGTCGAGGACTACGGCGACGGGGTCACCGGGCTGACGTGTCACCGCCTCGACGTGGTCGACGACGCGGCCGTGGCGGAATTGGCCGGCCAGCTCGAGGTACTGGACATCCTCGTCTACAGCGCGGGCACGGTGGCGTACCGCCGGGCCGAGTACGACATCGCGACCTTCCGCCAGGTGGTCGAGGTGAACCTCATCGGCGCGATGTCGTGCTGCACGGCCTTCCATCGCACTCTCGCGCGGGCGGCCGACGCGGCCGTGCTGCTCGTGGGCTCCACGTCGAGTTTCATCGCCACCCCGGGACAGCCGGCCTACGGCGCCAGCAAGGGCGCTCTGGTTACCCTGGTCAAGTCGCTGGCCAAGGCGTGGGCGCACGACGGGATTCGTGTCAACGGTCTCGCTCCCGGTCTGGTGGACACGAAGCTGACTACCGCCAGTCGCGATAACGCCCGGGCCTACGCCGCCTCGCTGGAGCGGATCCCGCTCGGACGGTGGGGCACCCCGGAGGAGATGGGCGAGGCCGCCACGTTCCTGGTCTCGCCGCTGGCTTCCTACATCACCGGCCAGATGCTGCTGGTCGACGGCGGGACGACGCTGCTCTAGCGCCGTCCCGCCGGAGGTCTAACTGAGCGCCGCAGCGAGTTCTCGGACGCCTTCGCTCTCCTCGGCGCTCTCCGCCACCGGATCGAGCACCTCGATCTGACCAGTGTTGCCGTCGATCCGGATCCGGGCGCCGTCCGGGATCAGCGACAACGCACCTTCCAGCTGCACGGCTGGGAGCCCGTGTTCACGCGCCAGTGACGAGCAGTGCGAGAGCATGCCTCCGGTTTCGGCGACGATCGCGCTGACGAGCGCGAAGATCGGGGTCCACCCCGGGTCGGTGGCGTGGACGATGGCGATCTCGCCGCGATGCACCCGGCCGATTTCCCCCAGCTTCTTCACCAGGCGGGCCGTGCCCTCCATGACACCGCGGCTCGTCGGCATCCCCTGGTACCCGACCCGCCCGTCGCCGAGCTCGAACGAGTTCAACTGCCCGGCCTCGAAGTCGCCGCCGTGCTGCAGGAACTTCGGCAGCGCCACCTCACGGTTGAGGAAGGCCTCCCAGTTGGCGCGCCGGCCCGCCACCTTGGCCCGGATCAGCCTCGGGTTGTGCGTCCCGTCGAGGACCTCGTAGAGCTCCTCCTTGGCGAGGAACCAGAAGTCATCGTCCGCGTCCAGGAGCCCGCGCTCCCGGACCCGTCGGTTCATGTCGAGAAAGGCCCGCCGCAGCGAGTAGGTGCTCTGGTCAATGAACCAGCGCTCGTTGTCGCGGATCTCCAGGAACCGCAGGCTGTAGTCGAGCGCGAGCTTGAAAACCTCGACGCGCAGGAAGCCGAACGACTTCTTCCGCAGGTTCGCCATGATGTCCTCGGCGACCTCGGCGCGGCGGACGTTGTTCGCCTCGAGGTGTTCCATCGGGTCGTCGTCGACCTTGAGATGGACCGCCAGCGAGTCGTAGAGCAGGCGCCAATCGTCGGCGTAGCGCGGCCAGTAGATGTCACGGTCCGCATGGCCCCGGTGGCCGTTCTTGTCCACAAAAATTTGGCACTGCTCGATGAAGGCACGGCCGGACTCCAGCTCCCAGGCCTGCTCGAAGAACCTCTCGCGGCCTGTCTCCTGGAACATCCGCAGCAGGTCCGGCTCGCTCCGCAGCGCGAGAGTGAGCTGACGCAGCTCCACGTTCTCCCGCAGCGCCGCGGTGGGCTTCGGGGTGCCGGTGACGAGCTCGAGGAAGGCGTTGGGGTTGTCACCGTCGTACCAGGTCGCCACCAAATATGCGAGCATCGCCATCACGTCGCGCGAATAGATGAACCAGCCCGGCATGGTTGCGTAAGTGGCGTAGTCGGTCTCGAAGATCGTCAGCTGCTCGACGTAGGCCTTGAGCTCCGCGTCACCGAGCGAGGCAACCTGTTCCTCGGTGAGACCCCGAGCCTCGTCGTTGCGGTTGTCGATGTAGTCCTGCAGGGACTTGAAGTGGCCGAAGAACCCGCTGGCGTTGCCGACGTTACGCCCATCAACCTGCTTGCGGCCCATCATCGCGAACTTGCCGACCATCTTGAGGTACTCCAGCGCGCTCCACGGGCTGGCGAGGACCTCGTCCCAATCCTGTTTCGGGAGCCGGTTGACCACCATCGCCCGGGCCTGCTTCGGGCCGGCCAGGATGATCGCCTTCTCGTGTTCGACGTTGAGGTAGGCCTCGCCCTTGTGGTACTTGATGGCCCGTTGCGAGCGGAGGTCCTCCCGGCCGTAGAACGGCAGACCGTAGTGCCAGGCGGTGTTCCACATGTGGGCGCGGAACGAGTACATGAGCGGGGTGATCGCCCCGGTCCAGCCCTCGTCGGACACGACGCGGGTCCACACGGCGTCCTCGGTCTCGGTGACGGTCTGCCAGGCGTCGACGTCCTCGTCCCAGGCGAAGTTCACACCGGTGATCGGCCGTGACTGCAGCAGGTACAGCTCGCCGTCGGCGATCGCCCACTCGATGTCCTGCGGCAGGTCGTCGTAGTGCTTCTGGACGCGGTAGCCGAGCTCGGCCACCCGGAGCGCGTCGGCGTCGGAGAGCGAGAAGTCGGCCCGCTGCTCCTCGGACACCTCCTGAGCGACGGTGCCGGATCCCGTAACGGGGTCGCGGACGATCTTGTGCTCCTTCGAGCCGACCGTCTTCTCCTTGAGGCGGAGCGTCACCCCGAGCGAGCGGGTGGGCACGAGCGCGTAAGCGGACTGGTTGTTGGCGTAGACCTGCTGGTGCTTGAAGACGAAGTGGTCCGGGGTCACCGAGCCGGACACGACGGCCTCACCCAGACCCCAGCTGGCGTCGATGACCGACTCGGTCGTGTCGGCGGTCAACGGGTTGCCGGTGAAACCGACCCCGGACACGTCCGCCTCGACCATCGTCTGGACGACCACGGCCATGGCCGCTTCGAGGTGGTCGAACCCGCGGGTCTGGCGGTAGACGGCCGCGCGCGGCGTCCACAACGAGGCCCAGCAGTCACGGACGGCCGCTGCGACATTGGCCGGCACGACGTCCAGGAACGTGTCGTGCATACCGGCGAAGGAGGAATCGGCGAGGTCCTCCGCCGTCCCGGAGGAACGCACCGCCACGAATGGCGCGCCGAGTTCCGCCATGGCGGCGGCGAGATCGCGTTCGAGCACCTCGGGGAGCGGGGTGCCACAGATCAGCTGACGGATGTCGGCGGTCGCCCGCTCGACCCCCTCGTGGTCCGTCACGTCGATGTCGGCGACGATCTCGGCGATCTTGTCCCCCAGCGGCCCGGCGAGGAACGCGCGGTAGGCCTCGGTCGTGACCGTGAAACCCGGCGGGACGGGGAACCCGGCGCCGGCCAGCCGGCCGAGGTTCGCCCCCTTGCCTCCGACCAGGGCGTGCTCGGTGCCGCCGCTCTCACGAAACCCAACAATTGCGCTCACTTCAGAGCCTCCACTATCTGACGGACCTTCATTGATGTCGCTCACAGGGCGCTGCATCCGCCATCGACGGTGAGTACCGAACCGGTGGTCCAGCCGCTCTCGTCCGAGGCGAGGTGGACGTAGGCACCGGTGACGTCGTCGACGGTGCCCAGGCCGAGGGGATGGCGGACGGCCATGGCCGTCATCGCGTCGGCGCCGTTGCCGGCGTGGATCGCCGAGGGGAACACCCCCGGGCAGACGCAGTTGACGCGCACGCGCTCCTCGGCGTACTCGACTGCTGCCAGCTTGGTCAGCTGGATCACCGCGGCCTTGCTCACCCCGTACGGCGCGGCGAACGCCCAGGAGGTCAGGCCGGCCACCGATGCGGTGTTGACGATCGAGCCGTTCCGCTGGCGCCGCATGACCCGTAACGCGCTCTCGACGCCGTGCAACGTGCCGAAGAAGTTGATGTCGAGCACCCGCCGCCACTCCTCCGGGGCCTGCCGGTGCAGCCGGGCAGTGGTGCCCAGCACCCCGGCGTTGTTGACCATCACGTCGAGCACGCCGTGTTCGGCCACGGCCAGTTCGACGACAGCGTTCACCGCGTCCCGGTCGGTCACGTCCGCGACGAGCGCAGAGATCTTGGCGCCCGATCCCTGCACGGCGAGGGCGGCGGCCGCCAGCGCGTCCGGGTCGACGTCACTGAGCACGAGTCCAGCGGCGCCTTCGCCGACGAAGCGCCGGGTCAGCGCACGTCCGAGGTCACCGGCCGCCCCGGTGATCACCGCGGTCTTCCCGCTCAGTCGCATGACCTCATTCGAGGTCGTGCCATGCGTCACGGTCAGCGGTAGGCCCTACTGCGGAACAGCACCGCGAAGCGCAAGGGCGCAGGTGTGGTCGCGGGCTCCGGAGGTGCGTAGGGATTGCTGCTGACCCGGTCTCCACCCCTCGGCACGCTCAAGGGCATGTACTCGGTCGAGGTCCTCGATGCCGATCTGCGCCACCTCGCGGAGCCTGCGCACGGGCTCGGCCCGGGCGTCCATTGGCTCATCACCTTCCTGGACGCGACAGACGGCAGCATGGGCTGGATGCCGCGCCGTGCCTATCACCCGGGGGCGACGCGAAGCATCTACCTGCCCGAGGCCGCCACCGGATCGGACTTCGAACTGTCGCCCGCTGCGAAGCGCGCCTACGAAGGCCCGATCGAGCGCCGGAGCGGCCAGGACGGCCTCATGGTGACCGCTCCGGACGACTCCAGCCACCTCGCGGCTACGGCAAGCACGCTGCGTTGGACGGAGAGCGACCTGCTCGACGTCTCGGGGGACGCCGTCGGTCCCGCGTGCCGACTCCGGATGGACGACCCGGCCTTTCCGCTGCTCTACACCACCCGCCCGTACCGGGTGACCGGCTCGGTCCAAGGTGTCCCCGCCGATGGTGCCGTGCTCCTGGTGACCGTCCACCTGCGCGAGGGCGCCGAGCTCTTGACGAGCCCCTTGCTGCGCCGCCTGCAGATCGTGTGGACGGAGTTCGTGAACGTCGGAGCAGACGGGACGGTGGAGAGCGGGCTGCTCGTCTGGGGCCGGGAGGGCCTGGCCGGGATGGCCGTGAGCCGTTCGGACGGATCGGCGTTCGCGACCTCGGACATCGACGTGAGCATCGACAACGACGGCGGCGACCCGGAGTTCGCCCGGCGCATCGTCTTCCGCGGCGCCGGCGAGACGCTGACCTGGGACGCCTTGCCTCGCGGTGGCCGCTGGCCGGCACGCGACGACATCCCGGACGGCTACCGCTTCCGCCAAGGCACGGTCGACCGCGAGGGTGCCGGAGCGCCGGCGCTGTCGTACGCGTTCGCCGAGACCTTCCAGGACCGCATGTGAGCGCCGCGATCCGCATCCACGACTACCTGGAGCACTGGGCCCAGGCGGACCCGGCCCGCCGCTGCCTGACCGACGGGGAGCGGAGCTGGACCTACGCCGAGGTCGACGACTGGGCTAATCGAGTGGCGGCTGCTCTCGCGGACCGCGAGCTCGCCGACGGCGCCCGGGTCGGGATCCTGGCCCGGAACTGCCCGGACTGGGTGGCCCTGTACTACGGGGCCTTCAAGTGCGGGGCCGTGCCCGTGCCGCTGAACTTCCGCCTGCATCCGTCGGAGTGGGCGTATCTGCTCACCGACTCCGGCGCCGCCGCCGTCATCGCGCAGGAGGAGTTCGTCGGTCTGCTGGACGGCCTCGGCGAGGCGTTCCCTGCGGGCGTGACCACCAAGCTCGTGATCGACGGCGACCCTGACGAGGTGGCCGAGGGCTGGCACTCGCTGCCGGCCGTGCTCGCCGACGTCGCACCCCGGCCCCGGCCGTCCGACCGGCGCGCCGGGGACCAGGACCTGTGGCAGATGTACACCAGTGGCACCACCGGGCTCCCGAAAGGGGCAGTGGTCACGCACGCGTCGGTCAACGCCAACCAACTCCAGATGCGGACCTCCGCGCCCGTGCTCCCCTCGGACCATCGGCTCGTCGTGATGCCGCTCTACCACGCCGGGGCCGCGATGAGCATGATCCAGGTGATCGCTGCCGGAGCCTCCCTGCGCACCATGGCGAAGTTCGAGCCTGCGGAGTGCGTCCGGGTCATCGACGACGAGCAGGTCTCCCACCTCTCGCTCGTTCCGGCGATGATCCACGCAATGATCCGTCTACCGGATCTGACACACCGTCGGTTCGCGAGCCTGCGGACCATCTCCTACGGCGCTTCCCCCATCACCGAGGACACCTTGCGCACCGCCCTCGACATCTTCAACTGCGGCTTCCAGCAGGCGTTCGGGCAGACTGAGACCAGCGCCGCTCTGACGATGCTCGACGCCCGCGCCCACGAACGCGCCCTCGCCGGCGAACCGCACCTGCTCCGTTCCTGCGGGCGCGCCCTGGTCGGGACCGAGTTGGCCGTCGTGGACACCGATGGGAAACCGGTCGACGCCGGCGTCGTCGGCGAGGTGGTCGCCCGTGGGCCGCAGATGATGCGTGGGTACTGGAACCTGCCCGACGCCACCGCCGAGACGCTGGTCGACGGATGGTTACGCACCGGCGACGCGGGGTACCTCGACGAGGAGGGGTTCCTCTACCTGTCCGACCGGATGAAGGACCTCATCGTCTCCGGCGGAGAGAACATCTATCCCCGGGAGATCGAGGAGATTCTCGCTCGCATGCCCGGGGTGTCCGAGGCTGCCGTGATCGGCGTGCCCGACGCCCGGTGGGGCGAGAGCGTGAAGGCGTGCGTCGTGCTTGAGACCGGCGGTACCGCGAGCGAGGACGCCGTCATCTCCTGGTGCCGCGAGCATCTTGCCACCTACAAGGCCCCGCGGTCCGTCGACTTTCTCGAGGCCCTGCCCCGCAATCCCAGCGGAAAAGTCCTCAAGCGGGAGCTCCGCGCACCGTACTGGGCCGACCAGGCCCGCCAGGTCGGCTGACCACCATCAAGGAGACCGAGCATGCGCCAGAGCGTCACCCTCCCGCTGTCCAACAATTCCTTCGAGAGCATCGCGACACTCGCGGGCGCTGCCGACGCAGCCGGGTTCGACACGGCCTTCATCTACGAGGTGCTCCGTAACCCCTTCACCGCTCTCGCGCTGGCGGCCCGGGCCACGGACCGGATCCGGCTCGCAACGGGCATCGCCGCTGCCCCGACCCGGACCCCGTTCGGCATGGCCAACTCCGCGGCCGACATCGACGAGATCTCGGGCGGCCGCGCGGTGCTCGGTCTGGGGTCGGCGTCCGGGTTCACCGCCGCCTGCCACGGCACGACCTTCGACAAGCCCGTGACCCGCATGCGCGAGTACGTCACCGCTGTCCGAGCCGGCTGGGACTACCAGTACACGAAGGAACCCGCGACGGTCCCCGGCGAGTTCTACGGTTGTGAGTTCCCCGCGTCGCCCTGGCTCCGCGAGAACCCACGCCGGCAGATCCCGATCTACCTGACCGGCATCGGGCCGAAGATGGTGCAGCTCGGCGGCGAGATCGCCGACGGCGTCCTCGGGGCCTTCAAGACCGTCGAGTACATGAACGACGTCGTGATCCCCAACGTCAGGATCGGTGCGGAGCGGGGCGGCCGGAACCTGGAGGACGTCGACATCGCCTCGATGGTCATCACCTGCGTGCACCCGGACCGCAAGGAGGCGATCCGCCGGGCGCGGATCCAGGTCGGCGTGTACACCTGCTTCCCCCCCTGCGATCCAGTGATCAAGCATCACGGGCTGGAAAGGGAGAAGCAGGCCGTCCTCGACGCCGTCGCCGCCAAGGGCTTCGATGCGTTGCAAGACGTCACGGACGACAAGCTCGTCGATCTGTTCAGCATCGCCGGCACACCGGACGAGTGCCGGGCGAAGGCCAAGGAGTACGCGGACTCGCTCCCGCACATCATCTTCCACACGCCCTACGCGCCGCCGATGCTGCCGGAGGAGAGCGCGGAGAACGTCCTCAACCTCTGCGACACCTTCGGAAGCTGACCATGCCGACTCCCCCACTCCCAGAGCCGGACGAGGTCCGGGAATTGCGCGATTCCCTCGCCGAGGCCGAGCATTCCGTCGGCCGCCACGACCCCGAGACGGCCCAGGTCGCGTGGGCGCTCGGCCGCGCCCTTCGGCGGGCCCACCGGCATCCGGAAGCGCGCGAGCACTTCGAACGCGCCCTGGCGATCCTGACCAACGAACGGGGTCCCGGTCATCCGGAGACCGCTGCTCTGCACCACGACCTGGCAGAGCTTTCGTTCGCCGCGGGTTGGTTCGTCCAGGGCCAGCGCTCGGCGGAGCGCGCCTTGGACGCCTGGGCCGCTGCCGGCCAGGACGACGGGCAGGAGGCCTCCCTCGACCGTCTCCTGCTGGGATCGCTGTTGATCGCGCAGGGCTGCCACGACGAGGCGGAGCCGGTGCTGCGGCGGGCGCTGGACTTCTTCTCCTCGGCGGGCGACGTCGAGTCCGCCGAGGTCGCTGCCGGTCAGCTCCACCTCGCCAAGGTGTTAGGTGCGCAGGGGCGGGTGGACGAGGCGGCCGCCCGCTACCGGCGCGCGATCGAGATTCGACGACGGGTGCTCGGCGCCACCCACCCGGGGGTCGCCAGCGCGCTGCACGACCTCGGCGTGCTCTACGAGGCGGACGGCCGTTCCGCCGAGGCGCAGGACGTGTGGCGAGAAGCATCACGGATTCTGACGGGAGCGTCGTGACCACCTCGACGAACACCGGGGCAGCGCTACCGACGACCTGCGACGTTCTGATCGTCGGAGCCGGCTTCGGCGGGCTCTACATGCTCCACAAGCTGCGACAACTGGGCTTCGACGCACACGTGATCGAGGCTGCCGCCGGCGTTGGCGGAACCTGGTACTGGAACCGTTACCCGGGCGCACGCTGCGACATCGAGAGCATCCAGTACTCCTACTCCTTCGACGATGAGCTCCAGCAGGAGTGGAACTGGTCCGAGCGGTACGCCGCCCAGCCGGAGATCCTCGCCTACGCCGAGCACGTGGCCGACCGGTTCGGCCTGCGGTCGGGCATCACCTTCTCCACGCGGGTCACCGCCACCACGTACGACGCCGCCCGCAATCTCTGGATGATCGACACCGACCGCGGCGCCCAGGTCAACGCGCGGTTCTGCATCGCTGCGGTTGGGTGCCTCTCGACCCCGCAGGTCCCGAGCTGGCCCGGGGTCGAAAACTTCGCAGGCGAGATCTACCACCCCGGCGCATGGCCGCACGAGGGCGTGGACCTGCGCGGCAAGCGCGTGGCGGTGATCGGCACGGGCTCCTCCGGGATCCAGATCATCTCCGCCATCGCGGACGAGGTCGAGCACCTCACGGTCTTCCAACGCACTCCGACCTTCGCCTTCCCCGCCCATAACCGTCCCCTCTCCCCCGAGGACCTCGCTGCGGCCAAGGCCCGGTACAGCGAGATCCGGGAGGCCGCGCGGCGAGCCCCGCAGGGCCGCGCGTTCGCCACCGAGGGCCGCCCACTGCTGGGCGACACACCGGACCAACGCGACGAGGTGCTGCGGCGCTACTGGGCCATGGGCGGGCTCGACTTCACCAAGGCTTACGACGACATCTCCTCGGTTCTTGAAGCTGACGCGGTCGCTGCGGATTTCGTGCGTGACCGGATCAGCGAGGTGGTTCAGGACCCGGCCAAGCGGGAGGTCCTGCTCCCTCGCGGCCACCCGATCAGTGCCAAGCGCCCGTGCCTGGAGATCAACTACTTCGCCAGCTTCAATCGGCCTAACGTGGAGATCGTCGACGTTCGTGCCAACCCCATCGTCGAGGTGACGGCCACCGGTATCCGCACGACGGCCGCGACCCACGACGTCGACGTGATCATCGTCGCGACCGGCTACGACGCCATGACCGGGACGCTGCTACGGCTAGGCGTTGTCGGTCGCGACGGAGTAGCACTCACGGAGGCCTGGGCCGCAGGGCCACGCACCTACCTGGGCGTGCTGGTGGACGGCTTCCCGAACTTCTTCATCGTCGCCGGCCCGGGAAGCCCGTCGGTCTTCTCCAACGTCATCCTCGCCATCGAGCAGCACGTCGACTGGATCTCGGACCTGCTCACCTTCGCCCGGTCCGCCGAGGCCGACCTCGTCGAGGCCGACCCCGCAGCAGCGCAGGAGTGGACCGCACACGTTACCGACATCGGCGAGCGAACCTTCCTTTCACTGGGCAACTCCTGGTACCGGGGAGCCAATATCCCCGGGAAGCCGCAGGTGGTGATGCCCTACGTCGGGGGCACGCACGTGTACCGGGACAAGTGCGACGCAGTCGCCGCCGCCGGATATCCGGGCGTCTCGATCTCGCGGCACCGGGGCGCGACAGTTCTTCCCCAGACGTGACCCAGACGTGACAGCTACTGTCTCCCCGATGGAAGAGTGGCCGCTCGTCGGACGGGCCAGTGAGCTCCGGCGTCTGCAGCAGCTCCTCGCGGACCACACGGCCGCGGGGGTGGTCCTGGCCGGTCCGGTCGGGGCCGGGAAGACCCGCCTAGCCACAGAGATCCTTCGGCTCGCCGAGATGTCCGGCGCCGCGACCGCTCGAGCGACGGCCACACGCTCGGCTTCCACCGTCCCCTTCGGCGCGCTCGCCGCTCTTCTGATCCCGACCGACCAGCTCGCAGCCACGCCGGATCGCAGCCAGCTGCTCGGCCTGTTGACCGCCGAACTGGTACGCCAGTCCGGTGGTCGCCGACTGGTGCTCGTCGTGGACGACGCCCACCTCCTCGACGACGCCTCCGCGACGCTCATCCATCGCGTGGTCGAGACCCGGGCTGCCTTCGTCGTGATGATCGTTCGCTCCGGCGAAGCAGCGCCCGACGCTGTCGTCGCGCTCTGGAAGGACGGGCTCCTCGAACGCATCGAGATCGGGGGGCTCCAGACCGACGCCGTCCACCGCCTGCTCGAAGCCGCGTTCTCCGGCCCGGTCGACGGCGCGGCCGCCGCGTTCTTCGCGGTGCGCTGCGAGGGTAACGCGCTGTTCCTGCGAGAGCTGATCCTCGCCGCGCTGGAAGACGGCGCGCTGCAGAACGAAGAGGGCATCTGGCGCCTCACCCGCGAGCCCGCACCCTCGGACCGACTCATCGAGATCGTGGAGAACGGCCTGCGCGCCCTGCAACCCGCTGAGCGCACCGTGCTGGAGTACCTCGCCTTCGCCGAGCCCCTGGGCTCACTCGAATTGAACACCCTGCTGGACGCCGAGGCGGCCGAGCGACTGGAGAGCGACGGGCTGATCTGCTCCACGCTGGACGGCCGGCGCCTGCAGCTCCGACTGGCGCACCCGATCTACGGCGACGTGCTGCGCAGCCGGATGCCGATGTTGCGCCTGACCAAGATGGCGCGGGCCCTCGCCGACGTCGTCGAGGGCACCGGTGCGCGGCGACGCGAAGACACGCTGCGGGTGGCTACCTGGCGTCTGAGCGGAGGCGGCGGCAGTTCGCCGGAACTCATGCTCGCCGCAGCCGTCGCAGCGCGTCGCAGCTACGATTTCCCGCTCGCCGAACGCCTCGCGAGATTCGCGGCGCAGGCCGGCGCCGGATTCGAGGCCGAGTTGCTCGTGGCCCAACTCGCGGGACTGCTGGGCCGCGGCGAGGACGCCGAGAGCCGGCTGGGCGTCCTGGCCGGACAGGCCGCCGACGACGATCAGCGTTCCCGGGTTACGCTGACCCGCTTGGACAACGCCTACATGCATCTCCAGCCGGCGGTGCACCGCCGCATTGCCGACGACGCGACCGAATCGATCACCGACCCAGATCTGCGGGACATCGTCATCGCGCGACGATCGTGGCTCGCCCTGGTGACCGAGGGCCCCAAGGCCTCCGCAACTGACGCACAGTCAGTTCTCCAGCGTGCTCGAGGCCCGGCCCTGGTCATGGCATCCGTCTCGGCCGCGGTGGCCCTGGGCCGACTCGGGCAGGTCGACCGTGCGGTCGAGGCCGCGGACATCGGCGCGGCCGCCCACGGGGCGCTGTCCGCACCGCTGGAGTGGGACCCATGGGTCCATGTCTTCACCCGGAGCGAAGCGCTCGCGACGGCTGGCCGCTTCGACGAGGCCGAAGCACTGGCCACGGCTGAATACCGAATTGCGCTCGACGAACGGTCACCGCTGCGCCAGGCGTACATGGCCTGGACGCTCGCACGGGTCAACCTGGAGCAGGGCAAGGCGCGCACAGCGGCTCGTTTCGCCTCGGAGGCGGCCGCGCTGTTCCGTCAGATCGATCTCCCGGTCGGTGAACAGCACAGCCTCGTCTACGAGGTGCACGCCCATGCGTTGCGCGGCAACGTCGCTGGGGCCAATCAGGCCCTCCAACGTTTCGACGCACTGCCCACCGTCGACGCTATCCTCGCCGCCGACCTACTGCAGGCGAAGGCGTGGATCGCTGTGGCCGACGGCGACCTGCCTGCAGCCCGCGCCCTTCTGTTGGAGGCCGCGCAGGCCGGAGAGGACCGCGACGACCGCGTCGGCGCGTCCTCCGCCCTGCACGCGCTCGTCCGCCTCGATTACGCCAAGTTGGCGGTCGACCGTCTCGCGGCGCTCGCCGCGCAGATGGAGGGCGACCTCATCGCGATCAAGGCCGACCACGCCGCGGTCGCCCTCGGTGGGGAGCCGGAGGAGCTGGAGCGCATCGTCGCCCGCTTCGAGGCGATCGGCGCTCACCTGCTCGCCGCCGAGGCCGCGGCCGACGCTGCGACGTTGTGGCTCAAGGCCGGCAACAACCGCCGGGCGACCTTGACGCAACGGCGGGCCGTGACGTTGTTCGAGCAGTGCGAGGGGGCCACCAGCCGGCCGGCAGAATCGATCGAGACCCGCGCCCGCCTCACGCCCGCGGAACGTGAGACAGCGCTGCTGGCCAGCAGAGGCCGTTCGAACAAGCAGATCGCCGAGGAGCTGTCCGTCTCGGTGCGGACCGTGGAGAGCCGGTTGCTGCACGTGTACGAGAAGCTCGGCCTCTCCAAGCGCGACGAGCTGGCCGATGCGCTGTGACGGTAGCCGCCTGCGCCGCGCACAGTAGCGATCTCGCTCGTCGCCGCCGCCCGGACGGCGTTTCATGAGTGGCATGAAGACTTCACGGCTTGCCAAGGTCGGGGTCGCCGCGCTCGCCACCGCATTGATGGTGTCGGGATGCGGAAGCCGGGCATCCGACACCGAGATCGCCGAGGCACTACGGGGTCCGGCGAGCACCGCCGTCACCGATTCGACGGGAGCGGTCGCGCCCGGGACCGTCGGTGACGCGGCCGTCCCGGCGCAGGGCGGCACCGCCCCGGCCGCGGCCGACGGGGCGAAGCAGGCTCAACCCTCGACCAGCACGGCCAAGTCCGGGACCGGTTCGTCGGGCGACGCCTCGGCTCCCGGCTCCAAGCCGGGCGGCTCGGCCGGCACCCAGACCGCCGCCGCACCGACGGTGGCCGACAAGTCGCCCGTGAAGATCGGCCAGCTCGGCACGTTCTCGGGTGTGCTCGGCGCCGTGTCCTCCTCGGCCCCCAAGGTGCTCAGCGCCTGGATCTCCTACACCAACGCGCACGGAGGCCTCAACGGGCACCCGCTGCAGCTGGTCGTGGCCGACGACCAGGGCGACCCCTCCACGTCGCTGACCCTGGCCAAGCGCCTCGTCGAGAGCGACAAGGCGCTCATGATGGTCGGAAACTTCATGCCGTTCGGCTTCCCCCAGGTCGAACAGTACGTACGGTCCAAGGGCGTCCCCATGCTCGGCGACGGTGTGGATCCCGGGTGGTTCACCTCCCCGGTAGCCCACACGGTCGTGACGCCGGCAGCGGCTCAGATCGTCAAGGCCCTCCAGACATTCGTCGATGACGGCGCGAGCAAGATCGGCATCCTCTACTGCCTGGAGATCGCCCAGCTGTGCGGCTACCTGAACGACCAGGTCAGGAAGTCCGAGGTCGGCAAGTACGTCGTGGAGTCCTATCAGGTCTCGCTGGTCGCGCCGAGCTACACGAGCCAGTGCCTGCGTATGAAGCAGGCCGGTATCGAGGTTCTCTACCTGTTGTTGGAGAGCGCGGGAGCAGCGCGCGCCGCCAAGGACTGCGCCGCGCAGGGCTTCACCCCGCAACTCGTGCTGCTCAGTCTCGCCGCCACCGCGGACCTGCCCAAGCTTGCTGCCCTCAACGGCGCGGTCCTCCCCAGCGGGACGGTGTCCCCCGCGGCGACCGGGGTACCCGGACTGGAGAAGTACCGCCGGATCCTCGGCACCTACGCAGCCAGCCTCGGCGACAGCGGGATCGGTGTGTACGCCTTCGCCAGCGCCGAGATGCTCGGCGTGATCGGCAAGAACCTTCCGAATAACCCGACGTCTGCCGACTTCCTCGAGGGGATGTCCAAGGTCAAGAACGAGACCCTCGGCGGCCTGACCGTCCCGCTCACCTATCCCAAGGGCAAGGGCGTCTCCGTGAAACCGTGCGCCTTCATTTGGGGCCTGGAGAACGGTAGGTACACCGCGCCCAAGGGCAGCAAACCGATCTGCTGACAGGAGCCCGACCGTGACAAGATTTCTGATCGACGGCGAGCTCACCGGCGCACTGGCGGGGGAAGAGCTCCCGGTCGAAGACCCCTCGACCGGCGAGATCCTCCGGTCCGTGCCGCTGGGCCGCCCGGCCGACGCCGAGCTGGCGATCTCGGCCGCCCGCCGCGCCTTCGACTCGGGCCCGTGGCCGCAACTCTCCCCAGCCCAACGCGGTGCGGCGTTGCATCGCCTCGGGGAGCTGCTGGAGGCGAATCGCGCGGAGTTCGTCGCCTACGGCGAGGACGAGGTGGGCACGGCCCGCCGGCAGGCCGACGCGATCCACTACTCCCGTCCGATGGACGCCTTCCGTGATCTGCTACCCAAGGGGTCCCGCTCCCTCGACGTCGGGCTGCCGCAGTTGACCGGTGCGGTCCCCACCGAGCAACTGGTGACGCGGGAACCGCGCGGGGTGGTCGCTGTCATCACGCCGTGGAACTGCCCGCAGCTCTCCAACATCTGGAAGGTCGTCCCCGCGCTGCTCACCGGGAACACGGTCGTGCTCAAGCCGTCGCCGGAGGCGCCCGGCGCGGCCCTCGCCCTGGGCCGGCTCGCGCTGGAGGCCGGTCTGCCCCCAGGCGTCCTCAACGTCGTCACCGGAGGCGCGGACGTCGGCGAGGTGGTTTCTTCGCATCCCGGCGTCGACATGGTGAGCTTCACCGGCTCTGCCGAGGTGGGCAGGTTGATCATGGCCGCAGGCGCCCCGACCCTGAAGCGCCTCGCCCTCGAACTCGGCGGCAAGTCCGCGCTGCTGGCGTTGCCGGATGCCGACCCTGCCATGGTGGCGGCGCGGGCCCTGCGCGTGACGATGGGCTCGGGCCAGATCTGCGCGCTCGAATCTCGGCTGCTCCTGCCCGAGTCGCTCCACGACGACATCGTCGGACGGATCGTCGCCGCGATGGACGAGGTCGTGGTGGGCTCAGCCCACGACGACGCCACCACCATGGGACCACTGATCACCGCCGCACATCTGAGGCGCGTGCAGGGCTGGATCGAGTCTGGCGTCTCCTCGGGTGCGAAGATCGCCACCGGTGGCGGCGTTCCGTCCCGCATACCTGCTGGCGGGCACTACCTCGAACCCACACTGCTGGTCGACGTCACCAACGACATGCCGGTCGCGCGGGAGGAGATCTTCGGCCCAGTACTCGTGGTGATCCGCTACTCCGGCGACCTCAACGAAGGCGTCGCGATCGCCAACGACAGCCAGTACGGGCTCATCGGCTCGGTGTACGGAAGCCCGGAAAACGCTCTACGTGCCGCCCGGCAGATCCGGTCCGGTCGCGTCGCGGTCAACAACGCTGCTAGCACCAGCGATGGTCCCTTCGGTGGGTTCAAGCAGTCCGGCATCGGCCGCGAGCTCGGGACCTGGGGGCTGGAGGAGTTCACCGAGGTGCGGCACCTCGCGTGGCCGATCTGACGTGGACCGCGAGTTCGCCGCCCTGCTCGAATCGCTTCCATCGATGGATCTGGCTGACGTACCGGCGCTGCGCGCACTCCTGGCCAGGCGACCGCCGCGCGAACTGACCAGCCGACCCAACCTAGACATCCGCCACCTGACAGTGCCCGGCCGCGACGGCCCGCCGGTGCCCATCCGCCTGTACGTGCCACGGGACCGCGGCCACGCGTCCCCCGGTCTCGTGTACTGCCACGGCGGCGGCTTCGTCGTCGGCAACCTCGATAGCGACCACGAGCGTTGCGTGCGCCTGGCCGCGGAGGCCGGCGTCGTGGTCGTGTCTCCCGACTACCGACTGGCCCCCGAGCATCGTTATCCCGCCGCCCTGGACGATTGCACAGCGGCACTGACCTGGCTGGACGCGAGCGCCGCGGACCTGGCCGTGGACCGATCCCGCTTGGCTCTGGGGGGCACGAGTGCCGGCGGAGCGCTCGCCGCCGGTGTCGCGTTGCGTGCCCGCGACGACCAGGGCCCCGAGCTCGCTCTGCTCCTCCTCGCCTGCCCGGTGACCGACAGCAACCTGGCCGGTGCGTCCATCCGGGAGTTCTGGAACAGCCCTGGGTGGAACGGCGCTTCGACGATGCGGATGTGGGCGCACTACCTACCCACCGACGCAACCCCGGTGACGTACGCTGCCCCCGCTCTCGCGGCATCGCTGAGCGGCCTCCCGCCGACCGAGATCGTGGTCGCCGACCTCGATCCGCTGCGAGACGAGGGATTGCTACTCGGCCGGCGATTGGCGGCGGAGGGAGTATCGGTGACAGTGCATCAGTTCGCAGACGTGCCCCACGGGTTCGACACTTTGCTTCCCCGGGCCGAGACTTCGATGCGTTCCGTCGCAACGCAGGTTCGTGCGCTGTCGGCGCTGGCTACTCGAACGTGATCACGCCTCGGATGTTCCGGCCCGCGTGCATGTCGAGGTACGCATCGTTGATCTGATCGAGGGTGTAGGTGCGCGTGATGAGTTCGGACAGCTTGAGCTGTCCGGCCCGGTACATCCGCGTAAGCCGCGGGATGGCCACGTTGGGCGACAGACCGCCGTAGAGCACACCCTGGATGCGCTTCTGGTACATCGAGAGCTCGAACATGCTCGCCGGCGGCAGCGGCTCCGTGACACCGCTGATCCCGGTGACCGCGACCGTCCCGCCCTTACTGATGGCCGCGAAGGCCTGGCCCACGTGCTCGGAGCGTGTCAGCCCGACCGCGACGATGGCGTTGTCCGCGCCCTGCCACTCGGTGAGCTCCTTGGCCAGGTCGGTGGCCTCCCCGATGGAGGCGGCGACATCCGTGGCGCCGAGGGCGAGCGCGACCTCCCGCTTGAACTCGATGGGATCCACCGCGATCACCCGAGACGCACCCGCGTGGGCCGCGCCCTGCACGGCGTTCATCCCGATGCCCCCGAGGCCCATCACGATCGTGACGTCACCGGGCTGAACCCCTGCCGAGGTCACGGCCGACCCCCAACCGGTGGGCACACCGCACGCAAGCAGGCACATCTCCCGCAGCGGAAGATCTCGGTCGATCTTCACGAGATTGTCCCGGCGCACGACGGTGTGCTGCGCGAACGCACCCAGCCAGGCGAACTGCGCGATGTCCTCGTCGCCCGTGTGCATACGGAACGTGCCGTCGAGGAAGGCGTTGTTGGTCGTCAGGTGCGGCCCGACGTTGCACAGTGCCTGCCGCCCCGTGGCACACCACTTGCACCGGCCGCAGCTGGAAACGAACGAGAACACGACGTGGTCGCCCGGTGCGAGGTCATCGACCGCGGGCCCGACCGTCTCGACGACGCCTGCGCCCTCGTGCCCGCCGCACATCGGCAGATGGCGAGCAGGCATGTCGCCGGTCGCCACGTGGTCGTCCGAGTGGCACAGCCCGGTAGCCACCAGTCGCACCAGAACCTCGCCGCCCCGCGGCGGGTCCAGGTCGATCTCGGTGACTTCCCACTTACCGGGCTGGGACCAGAGGACGGCGGCCTGTGTCTTCATGACGACAGTCGACCGTCCAGGCCGAACGACTTCAGCCGTAGCGGCTACTACACCCCGTACGCGGTCAGCGAGAACCTTCTGCGTCGGTCGGCGGCTTCGGAAGCCAGTAGCTCCTACGGTGGGCACGGTCCTGTGCGCGCATGCACAGTCGGAATCGGCGGCTCGCCGGACCAACCGCGGTCGCTCCCCGCTCCCCTGAAAGGAAGTTCAGCAATGACTGAGGTCGTAGTCGCGGGGGTCGGCATGATTCCATTCGCGAAGCCGGGCGCATCCGATCCTTACGACGTGATGGGTGAGGCCGCGGCACGCGCGGCCCTGACCGACTCGGGTCTGGACTACAGCAAGATCCAGCAGGCCTACGTCGGCTACGTCTACGGTGACTCCACGTCAGGTCAGGCAGCACTCTACGGTCTCGGGCTGTCCGGCGTTCCGATCGTCAACGTGAACAACAACTGCTCGACCGGTTCCTCCGCGCTCTGGCTGGCGCGCCAGGCAGTGGCATCAGGGACGGCGGAGTGCGTCATCGCACTGGGCTTCGAGCAGATGCAGCGCGGTGCCTTGACCGCGGTATTCGACGACCGTCCCGACGCGATGGGGCGACTGAACGCCGCGATGGGCAGCCTCCAGCAGCGCACCGATGCCCCCGCCGCCGCGCAGATGTTCGGCGGAGCCGGCGCCGAGTACGCCCAACGCTACGGTGTCGACCCCGCGCTGTTCGCGAAGATCTCCGTCAAGGCCCGCCGACACGCGGCCAACAACCCCTACGCGGTGTTCCGCGACCTCGTCACCGAGGACGAGGTGCTCAACTCCCCTCACATCTACGGGCCGCTGACCCGCCTGCAGTGTTGCCCGCCCACGTGCGGGGCGGCCGCCGCCGTGGTCTGCAGCGCGGAGTTCGCGGCGCGTCACAGCGTCAGCAAACCCGTGCGCATCCGTGCGCAGGCCATGACCACCGACGTGGCCGGCACCTTCGACGACGGGACGTCGATGATGACTCTGGTCGGCTTCGAGATGGCCCGGCGGGCGGCGAACGAGGTCTACGAGGCATCCGGCGTCGACCCCCAGGACCTGCGCGTCGTCGAGCTCCACGACTGCTTCAGCACCAACGAGGTCCTCAGCTACGAGTCGCTGGGTCTCGTCGAGGAGGGCGGTGCCGAGAAGTTCGTCCTGGCCGGCGACAACACCTACGGCGGACGCGTGGTCACGAACCCGTCGGGCGGCTTGCTCTCCAAGGGGCACCCACTCGGTGCGACCGGGCTCGCCCAGTGCACCGAGCTGGTGTGGCAGCTCCGCGGTGAGGCCGGGGCCCGTCAGGTCGAGGGCGATCTCCCCCTCGCGCTTCAGCACAATCTCGGTCTCGGCGGAGCGTGCGTCGTGACGCTCTACGAACGGGCCGCTCGATGAGCTTCGCCCACGCCGTCGGCGCGAGCACTCCGCCGATTGCGATGACCATCGAACGCGGTCGACTGCGATTGTTTGCGCACTCGATCGGCGAGACGAACCCGGTGTACACCGACGTGGATGCGGCGCGCGCTGCCGGTTACCCCGATCTCCTCGTTCCGCCGACGTATTTGTTCGGGGTCGAGCTGGAGGGTGCCGAGCCGACCGGTTGGCTCGATGCTCTCGGCGTCGACCTGCGGGCACTGCTGCACGGCGAGCAGGAATTCACCTACGTGGCGCCCGTCTTCGCGGGGGAACTCGTGCAGGCCCGGAGCACCCTGGTCGACGCCTACGAGAAGAAGGGCGGCGCCCTACAGTTCTTGGTTCGCGAGACCGAGGTCACCCGAGCCGGGGATGTGGTGGCGCGTCTGCGCACGACACTCGTGGTCCGCCAGATCGCGACAGCCGGATCGGCGCCATGACCGCTCTGGAGCTGCCCCCGGGTACAGCACTGCCGTCGCTGTCGGGACCGGCCCTGACCCGGACGGTGCTCGCGCTGTTCGCCGGAGGTTCCGGCGACCTCAATCCGATCCACCTCGATCTTGACGTCGCCCGCTCAGCGGGACTCGACGACGTGTTCGCCCAGGGCATGCTCTCGATGGCCGTCCTCGGACGTCTGCTCACGGGGTGGACCGACCAGCGGAATCTTCGGTCCTTCCGCGTGCGATTCGCCACGATCACTCCAGTCAATGCCCAGCCGCGGTGCACCGGAACGGTGGTATCCGTCGACGAGGTTGACGGCGAACGCCGCGCCACGATCGACCTCACCGTGACGCTGGCCGACGGGACCGTCACTCTCACCGGCGACGCCGTCGTCGCCGTCTCCTGAACGCAAACGGACCAAGGAGCGATACGTGGGAAAGCTCGCCGGCAAGGTTGCCATCGTTTCTGGCTCGGGTCGCGGGATCGGCCGGGAGATCGCGCTGAAGCTTGCGTCTGACGGTGCGTCGGTCGTCGTCAATGACCTCGATGCCGAACCAGCCAAGGAGACGGTTGCCGCCATCGAGGCATCTGGCGGTCAGGCGGCGACGTGTGTGGGCAGCGTGACCGAGGCCGGGTTCGCCGACCGGTTCGTCCGGACCGCGGAGGAGTCGTTCGGCGGTCTGGACATCGTCGTGAACAACGCCGGGTACACCTGGGACTCGGTGATCCAGAAGATGACGGACGAGCAGTGGGACGCGATCCTGAATCTGCACCTCAAGGCGCCGTTCCAGATCCTGCGCGCCGCGCAGCCGGTGATCTCCCGCGCCGTCAAGAGGGCCCAGCAGGCCGGTGAGCAGGTCCCGTGCCGCAAGGTCGTCAACATCTCCTCAGTCGCGGGCCTGGGCGGAAACGTGGGCCAGAGCAACTACGCGGCCGCGAAGGCCGGGGTGGTCGGCCTAACCAAGACCCTGGCCAAGGAATGGGGTCGGTACAACGTGACGGTGAACGCCGTCGCGTTCGGCTTCATCCTGACCCGCCTGACCGAGGTCGCGGCCGGTGGCGCGACGCTGGAAGTCGATGGGCGCGAGCTCAAGGTCGGCGTCAACCCCGAATTCCTGGAGCAGGCCCGCCTGTCTATCCCTCTCGGACGCCCAGGCACCCCCGCCGAAGCAGCTGGGGCCGCCTACCTCTTCTGCCAGCCGGAGTCCGACTACGTCAGCGGCGAGGTTCTCCTCTGCGGCGGGGGCTACAGGATCTGACGAGGTGTGGGCTCGTCCTCTTGTTGCGCCAGAGGCGCCAGCCGACTTGTCCAGGCTAGGTGCCTGCCGTGGGCTCCTGCCGACGCGGCGCCCTCCGGCCGATCGCTCCTGCTCGTCCCCTCCACGCGGCGTGGAGCGGTGCTTCTCAGGTCGGCACCAGGAGCCAGCAGTCCAGGACGAGGCGTAGTCAGCGCCGGTGGGGGCGGCGTGCGCGAGGTCGAGCACGGTCTGCTCCGCGGTCGTGGCCAACGCAGGTCCGAGGTCGGTGCTGAGAGTTCGGCGTCAAGGCGGGTGACCTCGTCCGACGAAGCGCACTCGCGAGGGCGGTCAGCGAAGCGCAGAGGGCGGCGCGAGCCCGGGACCGCGACGAATTCCACCGCGATCGCCCGGGCCACACCCGGTGGACACGGGCAGCGCTGAGGCCGGTGAGCACCGGCACCCGGTCCCGTACAGCGGGGCCGCGATCCTGGCCGCCGCCTCGGCGCTGGGCGTCCACACCCCCGGATCGTGCTCGGGCGGGACCGCGCAGTAGAACCGTGCGCGACGCGGTGCAACAGTCCGCGCCCGCTGAGCGCCGAGCCTCCTGCCGGGGATGCATAGATCGCAGCCAGGCGACCCGGATCGTGCCCAGCGGCGCCCGAGGTCGCCCCGAGAGCGTCACGCCAGTTGGTCAGAGTGAGCGCAACCGCTCGACAGCGCCTGGGCATCCTTAACGTCATCGATGTCGCGAAACGGCGAGGATCGCGCGTTTTCGCAGCTCAGAAGAGCCGGCGGCCGGACTTGAACCGGCAACCTTTCGATTACAAGGCGCCGAGAAGCACCGCACCTCACCCCAGCGCGCCAGAGCCTCGGCTGGAGCCTCACAACCCCCTGGAACCACGCCGATCGCACCCTGCTTAACGTCATTCTTAACGTCATGGTGGCCTCCGATGCCCGGGCCGGCCGGCGCCAGTCGGGGGAGCAGATCAACCGTCCGAGGCGTCTGACGTATCGTCATTTTCTGTGCGGGATAGGGCTTTAGCCCATGCGTTCGCGAGGGCGGCCAGGGCGTCCGCGGCGGTGGTTTCGAGGCGGGTCTGGTGCGCGAGGGCTTGTTGCCAGGCAGCTTCGGTGGGTGGTCCGCCGAGGTCGCGGGGCGACGGCGGGCTGGACGCGGCACCGTAGCGGCGCAGGCACTGCACGGCGGTCGGGGTGATCAGGCTCCGGTGGGCGAGGGCGGCCAGGTCGTAGAGGTCACGGGGCGCGCGCCGGTCGAGCCACGCAACGATCTTGGCCGCAACGAACGCCTCGACGGTGAGCACGCGCAGGCGCGCCGGTGGTGCGTCGGAATAGCGCTGGTGCAACTCGACGATCTCGGTGGGCCAGTCTGGGTAGCCCGTCGAGGAAAGAACCTGGACCTGGATCGAGGTGCCGTCCACGACCTGCAGCAGCGCCGGTTCCGCGTAGCGGGTCCGGGTCAGCGGCGGCGTCCAGGTCGGGCGGCCATGACTGCGGCGCAGAGCGGTCGCCATTGCGCGCTCGATACGGGCGCAGATCTGGGCTCGATTGCCGCGGGCGATCAGGTCGATGTCCTCGCTCAGGCGCCCGTCGAGCAGGTAGGTGCGGGCCAGCGCGGTGCCACCGAAGAACACGATCTCCGCGTCGGGCAGGTGTTGGGAGAGCGCGGCCAGGACGTGGGAGATGAGGTGATCGCGGCGTACCTGAGCCAGGTCCACACCGAATTGGGCGGCGATCGCTTCCCATTCCCCCGGGACCGGAGCGCTCACCGGCGGGCACCGACCTGTTCGCGCACGCGGGCCAGGGTGGCGCGCATCCGCTGTGTGCCGGCGATCTGCTCGAGCACCTCGGCCTCGCAGCGGGCCCACAGCGCATCGATCGCCGCGACGGTGTCGGCGTCGGCGCCGGTGGGATCCGCGTGCGCGAGATCGAGCACCGTCTGCTCCGCGGTCGTGGCCAACGCCAGTCCGAGGTCGGTGCTGAGGAGTTCGGCGTCCAGGCGAGTGACGTCGCGCTCGACGAAGCGCACCACCCCAGGGCGGTCAGCGAAGCGCAACGGCCGGCGCGAACCCGGGACCGCGACGAACCCCACCGCGATCGCCCGCGGCAGCACCCGGTGGACCCGGGCGGCACTGAGGCCGGTGAGCACCGGCACCCGATCCCCGTACAGCGCGGTCGCGATCCCGGCCGCCGCCGCCTCGGTGCTCGGCTTCCACACTGCCGGATCATGCTCGGGCGGAACCGCGCAGTAGAAACCGTGGGCGAGGCGGTGCAACACTCCACGCCGCTCCAACGCCCGCGCCTCCTGCCGCGGATGCGCATAGATCGCAGCCAGATCCGCAACCCGGATCGTGCCCAGCGGCGCCCGCGCCGCCAACTGCCCGGCAGACATGTTCACTCTGCAAATAGTAGACCTCTGAACTACTTTACGCAGGGTAAAGTGCAACGCAGTTCGCCACCCGCCCTCGCCGAGAGGGTCACTCCAGGCGGTCGGAGTGAACCCAACCGCTCGACAGCGGTGGGCATTGTTAACGTCATCGATGTCGCAAAACGGCGAGGACTGCACGTTTCCGCAGGTCAGAAGAGCCGGCGGCCGGACTTGAACCGGCAACCTTTCGATTACAAGGCGACCGAGGACCACCGCACATCGCCCCACCAGCTGGCCGGAGTCGCGGCTGGAGCCTCCCAACCCCCTGGAACCACGCCGATCGCATCCTGCTTAACGTCATCCTTAACGTCACGCGGTTTCAGCGTCGCGCCCTGCGTGCATGCAAGGCCTCATCGCACCTGGGGTCTCGGACAACTCCTCCGATTGCTACCAACGCGTCGCTGACGAGCCGAGGCCGACGTCGGTCACCTGGCCGGTCATTACGCCGTCGAGGTCGCAGGCGTGGAACAGGACGGCCCGGCTGATGTGCTCGGAATCGAGGTACCGACGGCCGTTAAGGCCTGCGTTGTTCTGGACCAACCGGGCCTCGAAGTCTTCGCGCGTCGGGTTCGCGATGTCCGGGCAGAACAGGTCGAAGGTCGGCTGATTCAGGAACAGGTCGGTCCCCACCGCAGCAGGGCAGATCACGTTGATCGTGATTCCGTCGTTGGCAACTTCCAGCGCCGTCCCCTTGACCAGGCCGATGACGCCCCACTTCGCCGCGCCGTACGCCGGCAGGTTCGGATAGCCACCGCGCGCGCCAAATGACGCCGTGCAGACGATCCGCCCGTATCGCTGTGCCTTCATGTGCGGCAAGACTTCCCGCATCACTTTGAAATAGCCCGTCAGGTTGGTCTGAAGGACGGTCTCCCACATCTCGTCGGTGAAGGCGTCGAGCGGTCCGTAGTTCACCACGCCGTGGTTGGCGACGAGGATGTCGATCCGCCCGAAATCGGCGACCGTTCGGTCCACCACGCCTTTCACGCCGGCAGTGTCGCGCATGTCGGCCTGGAGACCGAGCGCTCGCCGGCCTTCCTTCTCCACCAGCGCGACCGTCTCGGCCAGATCGGCGGGTGTGGCGAGCGGGTAGTCGATGGTCGGGACATCGGCGGCGAGATCGGTCACCACCACGTCGGCTCCCTCGCGCGCGAGCGCGATCGCGTGGGCACGCCCCTGCCCGCGGGCGCCACCGGTGATCAGCGCGACCTGACCGTTCAGAAGACCCATGTCTGTCCTTTCTGCCGATGTGAGCGGCGTGCCCATGCCGATGCGCTGATTCGGCCCGCTGCGGTTTGTCCCGTTTCTCAGCCGGCGACGGCGTACTTCGTTGAGGCCTGCGCGAGAATGAACAGCGCGCCTTCCATGGGAGGGAACGTCGTTGGGTCGTAAGACCGCTTGTGGACTTTGGCGATTCGGGGACCGGCGTAGCGCACCAGTCCGAGCAGCGACGTCACCTGCCGATACCGGCTGCGTATCCGGCCGCGAACACGACCGGTCTGAAGGTCGTGCTTGATCATGCGGTTCGAGTTCTTGATGACGTACGTGAAGATGTGGATCAGGGAGTACCACAAGCCGTAGAGCCGGTACCAGTGTTCGTCGTAGAGCACCTTGTACGTCCCATTCACCACGGCGCGGTGCTCGTACTCCTCGGCGACGTGCCAGAGCCAGAGGAACGTCGTTGGCTCGTCCCACTGCTGCATGAGGTGCGGCGAGCGGTCGAAGAAGAACCCCGACAACGCCGGCCCGAGGGTCTCGAAGCCCTCCGAGTAGGCCAGACAGAACTTCGGGCCCTTCTTGGTCAGGAAGCGCTCGTAGTCTGCTCGCAGCTTCGCCTCGGACTCAGTCAGCTCGTAGCCGGCTTCATAGAGCAACTTGTTGAACTGCGCGTGCATCCGGTAGTGCCGCGCCTCCTGCATGTTGAACAGGTCGATGTCGGCCAGCAAGGCGTGCTCCGTCGCGGGGACGCGGGTCTTCGCCTCGCGCATGACCTTTATCAGATAAGGCTCGAGTTCCGGCGCCAGCGACGAGAAGGCGTTGAAGACATGGCTGAACTCGGGCCCGGTCGGATTCCAGTGGATCTTGGCGTCGCTGAAGTCGATGGTCACCTTACGGACCTTCAGCTCCATGTCTGACACGGCGGCCCCTCCTCGTCATCAGACGGGCGAGCTTCGAGCCCGCTGTCACGAAAATACAACACGAGTGTTGACGAGTCCAGAAAAGTACAACACGAGTGTTGACCGACTTCCAAGCGGCCCCGTACGGTCGTCAGAACCGAGCGCCCCCGAGTTCGAGGTGAGCCGTGCGATTCGAGATGCGAGACCCGGGGGTGGCACAGGAGCCAGGCCCCTACTACGCCTCCCTGCGCGAACAATGTCCGGTCGCCCACATCGATGACTACGGCGGGTTCTATCTCCTCAGCACGTACGAAAACGTGTGTGCGGCCGCCAAGAACACCACGGTGTTCAGTTCGACCGGTGGCGTCACGATCCCGAAGCAACCGATGCCTCCGTTGGTGTGCATCGAGCAAGACGAACCTGAGCACAGCCGCTACCGCCGACCGTTGCAGCAATGGCTCTCGCCGCGACGCATGGCGAAGCTTGAGGACTCGGTCCGCGGCATCGTGGACGGACTCATAGACACCTTCGTCCACCGCGGCGAGGCCGACCTCGCCCGGGAGCTTTGTGAGCCGGTACCGCCGCTCGTGATGGCACTGCTGATGGGCCTGCCGGACAGCGACTGGCACATCTTCCGCGACCAGATGAGCCGCATCGTCGGGCACTCTGCGGCCGAGGACCCCGAGGCCGCCACGGTCGCGACGAACGAGTTCGTCGACTACCTCGCTGCGCAACTCGAGGATCGCGCCGCGAGCCCCCGCGATGACCTCATGACCGACATCGCGACCCTCGAGATCGAGGGCGTGCCGCTCACGTTTGCGGAACAGATTTCGATGGCCTTCCTGCTGCTCGGAGCCGGCCACGAGACGACCGTCGGGGGCATCGGCGGTCTGCTGTACTACCTCGCGCGCGACCCTTCGATCGCTGAGCAACTCAAGGCAAACCCTTCGCTCATTCCGGGTGCGGCCGAGGAAGCCGTGCGTCTGATGGCACCGCTGCCCGGGCTCGCCCGGAACACCCTCGCCGAGGCGACCGTCGACGACGTCACGATTCCGGCGGGCTCCAAGGTGCTGTTGCTGTGGGGCAGCGCCAACCGGGACCCAGCAGAGTTCGAGAACCCCGAAGAGTTCATGCTTGGTCGCGACAGCAACCGCCACGTCGGCTTCGGTCAGGGCATCCACCGCTGCGTCGGCGCCCCTCTTGCCCGTCTCGAGCTCAAGGTCGTGCTGGAGCAGGTGCTCGCACGGATGCCCAACCTCCGACTGGCCGGCGAGGGCGCCGCCATCGCCCGTTTCGGCACCAGCCGGAGCTACCAGAAGCTCCTCGCACGATGGGACACCATGTCGTGAACTTCCTTCCCCTGCCGCCGTCCGACATCGCGGAGCAGGCGACGAACACCACCAACCAGACGATCATGGAAATCGCGATCGCCCTCGGCGTGATCGCGGTCTATGTGGCGGCCGTTCGGCTTCGAATGAAGTACGACTCGTGGGTCCCCGTCGCGATTGCGCTCGGCTCCACATTCTGCGCGTTGATCGAACCGTTGCCCGACGTCGTCGCGAACCTCTGGTACTACGCGCCTGATCAGAACACGCTCTACACGTCCTACGAGAATCCGTTCCCGACGTGGACATACTTCAGCTACACCGTCGTCTACGGCGGATTCGGCCTGCTCTTCTGGCGCCTGACCGAAGGCGGATGGCCACGCCGCAAGCTCCTCACGGCCTGCATCCCCGTGGCCGCCTACCTCGCAGCCTCCGAGCTCTTCATGATCAATCTTCTCGATCTGTACACGTACTACGGGCCCGCAGCGTTCAAGGTCGCCAGCTTCCCGGTGTGGATCTGCATCCTCAACACCACCATCGTGGTCAGTATCGGCATCGTCGGCGCACGCATCCGTCGTTCGCTCGCCGGACCTGACGCGATCCTCGCCGCCTTCCTCCTACCGGGGATTTGCATGACCCTCGGCCTCATCTTCATCCCGAGTGTGCTGTGGACGCTGGTGCACAGCGCCGACCCGGATCAGGGTTGGATCTATGCCGCGACGATGCTCGTTATCGCTACCGGCGTCGCGATGATCCACCTGGCCACGCGTTTCGTGCCCGCCAAGGGATTCCCCGTGGCTGACGGCGAAAAGCCGGCCGCCGATCTCGCCGGCACGGCCTAACATGTCGGACCTAACGACACCGGGAGTGCTCGCCGCGGCTGCGGCCGCTCATCCCGACCGGGAGTTCGTCGTCGGCGACGACGGCCGAGCGAGCTACGGCGAGGTCGCCGCCCGCGCAGCCACGCTGGCCGCTCGGCTCCGTGCGCGCGGTGTCGAGCCCGGCGACCGCGTCGGGCTGAAGCTTCCCAACGGAGTCCGATGGGTCGTTGGTCTCCTCGCGACCCACGCCGCCGGAGCCACCGCGCTTCCGCTCAACACGTGGTACAAGCAGTACGAGCTCGATGCGGTCCTCAGGCGCGCGACGCCGACGGTCGTTCTGACCGAGGAGGACGACTTCTCGGCCACTGCCCATGAAAGCGCCGGGGCATGCCAAGCGTTGCGACACGCACCGACGGGCGAGACCGACATCGCGTTGCTCCTGTTCACCAGCGGGTCGTCGGCGGAACCGAAAGCGGTGCCGTTGACCCAGGCAGGAATGATCCTGACCGCGCGAGCGATCGGGGACCGCCAGGGCGTTCGGGAGGCGGACCGGATCTGGTTCGCCCTCCCCTTGTTCTTCGTCTTCGGCTGTTCGAACGCGCTGCCGAACGCCCTCGTGCACGGCGCGACGCTGTGCCTTCAGGAGCGGTTCGAGCCAGGAGCGGCCCTGGAGTTCATCGAACGCGAGCGCTGCACCGTCTACTACGGTGTCGCGCCGATCACCCGCGCCCTCGCAGCCCACCCCGACCTCGCCGCTCGCGACATCTCCGCCCTGAGGACCGGCACCGCCAACGCCACACCGGAGGACCTCCGCATCGCCATCGAGGTCCTCGGCATCTCCGAGGTCTGCAACGCGTACGGCATGACCGAGGGCCACGGCCATTCCACGATCACGGACCACCGCGATCCGCCCGAAATCCGCATGACGACACAGGGCACGGCGCTGCCGACCCAGGAGGTCCGCGTGGTCGCGAACGACGGTGGTCCCGTGGAACACGGAACCACCGGCCACCTGCAGATCCGGGGCATCATCACGCCTGGATACCTCGACGCCCCCGACCGGACAGCGGCCGAGCTCAACGCCGAGGCGTTCGACGCCGACGGCTGGTTCCGCACCGGCGACCTGGCCTGGCTCGACGAGAACGACCGCCTGCACTTCGTCGGCCGCAGTTATGAGCTCATCAAGGCGAAGGGCATCAACATCTCCCCCGCCGAGGTCGAGTCCCTGCTGGTCGGGCATCAAGAGGTCGAAGAAGCCTTCGTCTTCGGTGTGGACACCACCACGGGCGACCAAGAGGTCGGCGCCGTCATCGTCAGCGCGACGGACGACCCTGAGCGACTCACCCAAGACGTCATCGCCTGGGCACGAGAAAGGGTTTCCAGCTACAAGGTGCCACGACACGTCTGGATCCTGACGGCCGATCAGCTTCCACTGACGCCCACAGGCAAGGTATCCAAGCGGCTACTACGCGACCAGGTCCTCAGCTCAAACGCCACTGGGGAAGCGCGAGCAACTCGCCCGTATCCGGGTCGGTGACCTCGGCGAACTCGACCCGTACCTCCGCGCCGACCTGGAGCCGCTCGTGCCAGTCCTCGTCCACGACGTTGCCGAGCACGAGGAGACCTGGGAAGTCCGAGAGCTCGACCAGCACGACGTTGTACGGCAGCACGTCCTTGAGCATGGCGCTGCCGGCGTGGTGCACCACGGAGAAGTTGTCGATCACTCCGGTTCCGGCGGCCGCGCGGTAGTCCAAGTCATGACCCTGGCACCGATGACAGAAGTCAAGGGGCGGGTGTTGCGCCCCCTCACAGCTCGTGCAGACCTGGATGAGCAGCTGAGCTGCGGTGAAGAAGGGCCGGTTCCACGGGGTGATGGCGGGGAGAGTCCACCCCGTGGGAAGGTAGCGGGTGCTCATGACGGCTCCTCGGCAGACAGCAGGACGGCGGAAGACGGCGAGGTGCCGGGACCGGCGGCGAACAGGGACAGGCGGGCGTCGGTGACCTGACGGGTGGACGTGCCCCGGATCTGGCGCACGGCCTCCACCATCAGTTGCAGGCCGTGGATGTACGCCTCGGCCAGATTTCCGCCGCTGGTGTTGATCGGTAGGCCGCCGCCGCCGACGTGGAGGCGGCCGCCGGAGACGAACTTCTCCAGCTCCTCAGGCGGAGCGAAGCCAATGTCCGAGATCGCGATCAGCGTCGTGCCCGTGAAGTTCTCGTAGAACTGCGCAACGTCCACGTCGCCGGGTCCGACCCCGGCCCGCTCCCAGAGTTGGCGTCCCACCGGCACGAAGCGACCCGAGGGATATGCATCGTCGTTGAAACCCCACAAGCCTCCGCGCGGCGGCATTCCGGTCGCGCCCGCCAGCAGATAGGCAGGCTTCTGTCTGCCTACGCGAGCAGCCGAAGCGGAACTGACGATCAACGCGCACGCGCCGTCGCTCTCCTGACAGCAGTCGTACAAATGCAGCGGCTCCGCAATCCACCGCGACGCGTGGTAGGCCTCGCGCGTCAGCGGCTTTCCGTACATGATCGCGCGGGGGTTGTACTGCGCATGCTCGTACGACGCCAGCGCGATGTCCGCGAGCGCGTCCTGGCTGATCCGGTGCTGGTGCAGGAACTTTCGTGTCAGCAGGGCGTTCTTCACCACCGGCATCGCCGCCCCGAAGGGAACGGTGAAGGCATGGTCGTTGTCGGGTCGGGCCGTTGCGTTGTACCGCCCGTAGCGGCCCTCGGTGCCCTGGTTCAACGCACGGAAGACGATGACATTGCGGGCGTACCCGGCGGTGACGGCGGCGTCGGCGAGCTGGACGGCGGCGGCGCCGCTGTTGCCACCACCACCCCAGGCCTTGGCCGCCCAGCGCAGCTCGCCCAGGCCGAGCCACGACCACAGGTGCGCGGAGTCGTGCTGGTCGGGGTGAAAGGTGACTATCCCGTCCACCTCGTCCGGGCTGATGCCCGCGTCCTCGACCGCCGCACGGACGGCCATCGCCGCCATGTGGCGCGCGGTGTAGGGGGAACGACCCGCGCGATAGTACGGGGACTCCCCGATGCCGATGACCGCCGACGAGCCGCGCACGTCAAACCTCGATCTTGTAGAGCTTGGCGGCGTTGTCCTGAACGATCTTGCGCACCACGTCCGGGCTGAGGACTGCCAGCTTCTCCTCCGAGCGCTCCACGGGATTCGGGTAGAGGCTCGTCGGGTGCGGGAAATCCGTCTCCCACAGCACGTTGTCCGCGCCGATCCGGTCGAGCAGGACCAAGGGGCCGGCGTCCTCGAACCAGAAGGTGCCGAAGATTCCCTTCTGGAACATCTCCTTGGCCGGCGGAAGCTCAGGGGGGAGGCCGCCGGGGAACTCCTCCCGGTACTCGTAGTCGATGCGCTCGAGAACGTACGGGATCCAGCCGATGCCCGACTCGACGCTGACCCAGTTCAGCTTCGGGTAGCGGATCAGGACGTCCGACGCGCACAGGTTGGAGATGAAGCGGCTGTTCGAGAGCTCGGTCTGAATCGACCGAACCGGCTTGGCAGCCCGCTCGGGGAGCGAGGGCCAGGCCGCGCCACCCTGCTCGCCCTTCCAGTTGCGAGCGCCGATGTGGATGTTGATCGGCAACTCCAGCTCCGAGAGCACCTCATACAGCGGGTACCAGTGCTCGGTGGCGAGGTCGGGCAGACCACCGAGATGGGGCTCTCCCGCCATCAGCACACCGGTCAGACCAATGTTCTTGGCGCGCCGAGCTTCGGCGATCGACTGCTCGATGTCCCAGAACGGAAGCATCGCCTGCGGCAGCAGACGTTCCGAACCCTCGGCTTGCCATTCACGCATGGCGTCGTTGAAGATCTGGCAGATCAGGTAGGACAGATCGCGATCGAGGCCCTGGACCATCGCCGGCGCCGCGAAGCCCATGATGTTCGGGTACACGATCTGCGCGTAGATGCCCATCTCGTCGAGCAGTTCCACGCGCGGCTTCGCCTCAACGGCAGCGCGGTGGATGTCCTCCTTGGCGGCGCCGATCTTGCCGTCGGCCAGCTCCATGTCGGAGCCGTAGTATGGGACCTTCTCGCCGGCCTTGTTCACGAACGCGATGCTGTTGTTGCGGCTCAGCTGCAGGCCGTCGACGAACCAGTAGCTCTGGCCGTCGGAAGCTGCGCGCGTCCCCGGGACACGGTCGGCGAACTTCGCCGGAGCGCGTGAGGTCCACAAGTCTTCCGGTTCGGTGACATGGGAGTCGGCATCAATCAACCGCAGGCCGGCGAACGGACCCGTCTGACGAGGCGTAAACATGCCCCGAGTCTATGTCAACTCTGATGTTGACGATAGATCCACACCAGTGTTGACGAGAATTCTCGCGTCAACACTGGTGTGGACTTACTCGGCACCAGATCCCTAGGGTTGGCGCTATGCGAATCGAGAGGGTCATCGGCGTCCAATCGGCCTTGGGCGAGGGGCCGCTCTGGGACGTCGAGGATCAGTGCATCTACTGGTTGGACTCCTTCGGTGGCACCGTCATGCGGTGCGGCCCGAGTGGGGCGGAGTTCCGGGCCTGGGAGACGCAGACGAGGATCGGCTCGATGGCCCTCCGTGCCGCCGGCGGCGCCGTCCTGGCCACCGATCAGGGTGTCTTAGCGTTGGACTTCGACACCGGCTCGCTGACCTTGGTGTCGGACGTCGAGGCGTCCGATCCGAACGTGCGCCTGAACGACGGGAAAGTCGATCGCGACGGGCGCTTCGTCTTCGGATCACTCACCCTCGACGGCGAGCCCCGGTCCAACCTGTACACCCTCGAGCTCGACAGGACCGTGTCGGTGATCGAACAAGGGATCTACTGCACCAACGGGCCCTGTTGGAGCCCCGACGGCCGGACCTTCTATCTAACCGAGTCCCTGGGACCCGACCGCGGAGTGTTCGCCTACGACTACGAGGCGGGCAAGCTCGCCAACCGCCGCAAGCTGAACGACCCCGGCGACGACCCGTATGTGCTGAACGACGGCGCGACCGTCGATGCCGAGGGCTTCATCTGGAGCGCCATGTACGGCGGAGCCTCGGTCATCCGTTATCGACCGGACGGAGCCGTCGACCGCGTCGTGGAGCTGCCCATGAAGACAACGTCCAGTGTGATGTTCGGCGGCCCGGATCTGGACATCCTCTACGTGACGTCGTCCGCCGAGAACCTGCTCCCGCGTGAGGACGGCGAGGTCGATGCAGGGCCCTGGGCGGGCGACCTCGTCGCGATCCACGGTCTCGGGGTGCGCGGCCTCCCCGAGACCCGATTCGCCGGATGAGCCCCTCCATGCTGGAGCGCCGTCGGATCGATGTCGCCGGTGTCGGAACGTCCTACGTCGACACGGGGTCCGGCTGCCCCATCGTCCTGTTGCACGGATGCGACATCGGGTGGGGCTCGACGGGCCTGATGGTGTGGCAACGCAACATCGCCGCGCTCGCAGAACATCATCGCGTGATCGCCGTCGACCGTCTCGGCCACGGGTACACCGACAACCCGCTCACACCGGAGCAGTACCGATTGTCCGCGACCAGCGCCCACCTCGTCGCATTCCTCGAACGTCTCAACGTCAGGGAGGCGACCGTGGTCGGCCAGTCGAGGGGCGCCTTCGTCGCCGCCCACCTTCCGTTGCTCGCGCCGGGGCTCGTGCGACGACTGGTCCTCACCAACACGTCGGCCTTCGCCACCGGTTCCGCCGACGCGCGACTCGACACCACCGCTCCGGTCTTCCAGGGTCTCGCCGAGACCGCCGAGGCCGACTTCCACTGGTACTCGGCCGACACTTCCTACCTGACCCCGGAGTGGATCGGCGAGGCGACCGAGATCCTTCGCCAGCCGAAGACCCTTCAAGGCCGCGCAACGTTCGAGGAGCAGCGGGGCGCGTACTTCGCCGAGCTCGCCGAACTGAGGGACGAGATACTTCGCTGGTACCCGGTCAGCAGTCTCGAGACCCTGCTGATCTGGGGCGCTGCTGACCCGTCGACGGAACTCTCACTCGGTGTGGATTTGCGAGCCGCACTCGGGCCTGGCACGGATCTTTACGTGATGGGCGGAGCGGGGCACCTGTGCTTCGCAGAGCGGCCGGTGCTCTACAACAGACTCCTCACCCACTTCGCAGCCGGCTGACGAGAGGTTCACGGATGGAGCGGCGTCACGAAGGACGCGTCGTGCTGATCACCGGAGCCGCTCAAGGCATCGGGCAGGCGATCGCTGAGCGGTTCGCCCGCGACGGAGCGAATGTCATCGCCGGCGACCTGGGCCCGCCGACCGAGACCGCACGGCTCGTGGAGGCGCACGGCGTCCGTTGCGTCGCGGCGACGGTGGACGTCCGTCGCCAATCCTCACTCGACGCGGTGGTCGCCGAGGCGCTGGCGCGGTTCGGGCGCATCGACACGGTGGTCGCCAATGCCGGGATAATCGCGGCCGCGCCACTGTGGGAGATGACCGACGAGACCTTCACCAGCATCCTCGACGTGAATGTCGCCGGTTCCTGGCGGACCCTCAAGGCCGCGACTCCGAGCCTCATCGAACGCGGCTCGGGTTCGGTGATCGTGATCGGGTCCATCCAGTCCCGGGTAGCCCGCAAACGGCTGGCGGCGTACACCACGTCGAAGCATGCCCTGCTCGGCCTGGTGAAGGCAGCTGCGCTGGAGCTGGCCGACCACAACGTCCGCGTCAACGCGGTGCTGCCTGGCGTCATCGCGACGCCGATGGTCGCGAACAGCACCTCCGGGCATGCGACCGACGAGGGGTTCCGGCGCATGGCCGCGCTGCGGAACCGGTCTGCCCTCGACCCGGGTGTCATCGGTGCAGCGATCTCGTGGCTCGCCTCCGACGACGCCGCGGAGATCACCGGCGTCGAACTGCCGGTCGACGCCGGGTCACTCATCCTGCCCGGGGTCAACGAGTTCCCGGTCGTGGAGTGAATCTTCCGCCCGGTCGAAGACAACCGGATACGTGAGGTAGCGCGGAATGTCCTCGACCTCGAACTTCGACATGTCCTTCGCGAGCTCGACGGGCGGGTTGTCAGGGTCGGGACGAACTCCCGCGACCATCAGCTTCCGCAGCAGTTCGACGTGCGCCCCGCCCTTGCCGTCGTTGCCGACGACCACGCGCAGTCCGTAGCACTGGTGGGTTCCGAGGCCGAACCCGACGCCGTACCGCGGGGTACCGTCGGCCGGCGTCGCGCGGTTCGGGTTGAAGCGGTCCGCGTCCTCACCGAAGGTGGCACGGTCCCGGTTCGCCTTGACCCACTCGATGTGCAACTCCTGGCCCGGCTGCAATTCGACGCCGCTGGAGAGCGTGTACGGCTCCATGGCCATGCGGGTGGTGTAAGGCGAGAACGGGGCCCGCAGGCGGACGACCTCCTCCAGCGCGTTGAGCAGGAACGTGGGGTCGGTCCGACGCCCGCGGTCCTGTGGATTGGCCTCCAACCAGGTCGAGACCAGGTCGAGGGTGTGCGCGATCGACTGCGTGCTCGTGCCGACGGAGGCCGCAAAGAGCATCGTCGACTCCACGATCGCGTTGTCCTCGTCCTTCCACTCCGGCGCGGCCTCGGCGGCCACCAGGCGGAGCAAACTGTCCGGCCCGTCATCGGGCGACAGCTCTCCCGCCTCGATCTTCGCCACCTGTTCCCGGTGCCAGGCCAGCGACGGCCGGAAGAACTCTTCGACGTAGCGAGCCTTGGCTTTCAAGGCCCGCCGGTTGACCTCTGCGCGATCCTGGAGGTACGCCGAACTGGTTCCCGCCGCCAGTGGCCCGGCGAGGGACGCCATCAGCGCAATTCGATCGTCGGAGTCGACGCCGATCAGCCCGATCAGCTTCGCGGTGAAGTGGATGAAAACGCGTTCGAGGAACTCCATGAGGTCCAGTCGGTAGACCCCGTCCGCGTCGGTCTTCGCGAGTCGCTGGGCCAGGAGTCGATCCGCCTCCGGCAGCACAACGTCCTCGCGGATACCGTGCAGCGCATCGGCCCGGACGAGCGGGTTGAGCAGTTTGCGGCGGAGCCGGTGCGACTCGCCGTCGTCGTAAATCATCGCGGCACCGAGGAACTCGCGGACGTTGATCTCGCCGTTCACCTCGTCCGCCGCGCGCGCGGCGAAGAAGTCCGGGTTGTGAGTGACCGCCGTGCGCGAGCGCATCAGCTTGCCGATGTCCTCCAGCTTGTCGACGCGGGCGAACGGGCACGGGATTGCACTGTCGGTCACGAGCTCTCCCTACTTCTTCCAGGCAGCCAGCCGGGCTGCGTTGTCAGGGCCGACGCCTTCGCTGTGGAAGAACTCGTGAGCCAGCCCAGCCGTCAGGGGAAGTTCATCGGCCGTTCTCACGAGTCGCTTGTTGGCGGCGTGCGAGAACCAGGAGTTGTCGAGTATCCGGCGGATCAGGTGGTCGAGAGCGGCGTCGAACTCGTCCTCGGGGAATACGAAGTTCGCCAACCCGATCCGCGCGGCTTCCTCACCGGAATACGTGGCCGCCGTGTACATCATCTCGAGCGCGCGCGACTGCCCGACGCGTCGCGGCAGGCGCTGGCTCATCCCCCACAACGGGGTCAGCGCGAACTTGGCGTGCGTGTCCGCGAACCGCGCGCTTCGGCTCGCCACGATGAGATCCGCCACGAGAGCAAGCTCCAAGGCTCCGGTGTAGCAGTGGCCCTCAACGGCCGCGATGACTGGCTGCGGCAATAGGGCGAGCCGCTCGACGACTCGGGCCTCGAACTGCAGATGTTCCTTGCTGTCGCCGGAGGCGATGTCGTCGAGGTCGTGGCCGGCCGAGAAACAGCGATTCGCCCCGCGGAGGACGACGCATCCGATCGTCGTCGACGTCTCCAACTCGGTCACGTGCTCAGCGAGCTCGCGAAAGAGCGCGGAGGTCAGAGCGTTCAAGCGTTCCGGTCGGTTGAGCTCCAGGACCGTGAGCCCGTCGCTGTCGACGCGGCGGACAAGCGCTTCGCTCATCCCTTGGCCGCCGGTAGCGTCTCGACGACGACATTGCCCATCGGGTCGAACCAGGCCGACTGCCCGGGCCGGATCACGATCACCGTGTCGGGGAGCTGGACGAGGAACGGGCCTTCCATCCTGTTCGCCGACCGCTCGCCACCCGAGCCCGACAGGTTGAGAACGGGCGTGTCGTGGAAGCCTCCGATCTCTGGCCACCACACCTTCCTGGTCCCGACCTCGTCCACGATCTGGCCGGCGGTCGAGCCGAACGGAGAAGTCGGCGTCAGCCCGACGCCTCGCACCTGGAACGTGGTGATCTGGATCCCGCCCTCCTTGTAGCCAGAGTTCGCGCCGAAGCGGTGCTCGTAGACTTCGGTGAAGAGCTCGGCCAGAGCATCGGTGTCGGGGCCTTTCAGCTCGGTGACCGGAACCTCCACGTCGTACACCTGCAACTTGTGCTTCATGCGCAGCGAGCGATGCAGCTCAATATCGGCGTCCACGAAGCCTTCCTCGTGGAGTTCCGCTCGGACGCGATCTTCCAGAGCGGCGAACGCCGATTCGATCGGAGCCGTCGGACCGGGCAGGTCGATCATCCGCGCCTCGACGAGAACGTGCGTGACGTCGGCGTTGGCTGCACCGGCCGCGGACCAGACTGACGCCACTTCAGGGAGCGCCACGATCATCTTGGGCACGCGTGCTGCCCGCGCAACCGCCCCCCCGTGAACCGCTCCGCCGCCACCGAAGGCGACCATCGCGCACTGGCGGGGATCGAATCCTCGGTACTCACTCATCCGGCGGATGATGTCGGCCATTTTCGCATCGACGATCGCGTTGATGCCTGCCGCGGTCGCGTAGGGATCGAGACCGATTCTCTCGCCGAGCTCGGCGATCGCTCGGTAGGCGGCGTCGCGGTCCAACGTGACGCGCCCGTGCAGGTAGGCATTCGGATCAATGATGCCCAGAACCACGTCGGCGTCGGTGACGGTCGGTTCGGTGCCGCCGCGGCCCGCGCAGACCGGACCGGGGACCGCGCCCGCGCTCTTCGGCCCGACGTTCACCCGTCCCGAGCCGTCGATCCACGCGATGCTGCCGCCACCGGCTCCGACGGATTCGACGTCGAGGATGGGCAGGGCAAGTTCGAAGCGCTCAAACAGTGCGGTGTCGCGGGCGAGGGGTTCGCCGTTACTGATGATGCTGACGTCGTAGGTCGTGCCGCCCATGTCGGTGGTCAGCAGGAGCTCTTCGCCGAGCTCCCGGGCCAGGAGCGCCGCGTTCATGACGCCCGCGACCGGCCCGGATTGGATCGTCACGATCGGCGTGCGTCGCGCCTGCGTGCCCGAGACCGCGCCGCCTGCGCACTGCGCGAACAGCACGGTGCCCGGATAGCCGAGCCTCGCCGCCCCGTTCTCGATGGCCTGGACGTAAGCATCCATCAACGGTCCGATGTAGGCGTTCATGACGCACGTCATGGTGCGTTCGTACTCTCCGAGGCGGCCGGTCAACTCGGAGCTGCAGGTGACGAAGATGTCGGGTGCCTGTTCGACGACGAGTTCGCGCAGGCGCTGCTCGTGCGACGGGTTCTTGGTCGACCACAGCGTGCTGATCGCAATGGCTTCAACGCCCTGCTCCAACAGCCAGGCGATGGATTGCTTCGCCTCCGCTTCGTCGAGAGCGACGACGACGTCTCCGTCGGAGTCGATGCGCTCGGTCACGCCGACGACGAGGTTGGGCGAGACCAACGGTGCCGGCCGGCCCCCGGCGCCGATGTTCATGACCTCTTCGGGCGAGAGCCCGACAGTGCGCCCGCCGCCCTTCATGATGCGGACGTTGTCCTCGTGCCCGGCTGTGGTGAGCAGACCGACCACCGCGCCAGTACGCGCGACGACCGCATTGGTTCCCGTCGTGGTCCCGTGCACGAGACGGCTGGTCGACTTCATCAACTCTTCGAGCGACAGCCCGAACTTGTGCGCCGCTTCCTCGATCGAGCCGAAGAAGCCGACGGAGCGGTCGGACGGAGTTGTCGGAACCTTCCCGGTCTCGAGGCGGCCGGTGGGGTCGATGACAGCACAGTCGGTGAACGTGCCACCGATGTCGACGCCCACTGCGTACGGGCCGGGCATCAGACACTCTCCTTCGAACGGGCCGCGCCGGCGGCGAGGGTCACGTCAACCGCCGGCGGGTCCTCGGCCAGGCAGAAGTCGATCGTCAGGATGTCGGCGCAACCAGGGCAGTACCACTCCCGCAGCACCACCTCGGCGTCGACGTGGGGGCGGACGTCCGGGTACCGCTCGGCGTCGACGTCGGACGGCGTCGACTGCCACATCGCCGATCCGCCGCGGTAGCCGACCGCTTCCTCGGCGAGGACGTGGTCGCAGTACTCGCACACCCAAACTGCGCCCTCTGCGTACCGGGTCAGCGCGACGGCGGCGGTGACGGGCTGCCGCTCGAGCTCGCGCCCGAGCGGTGCCTTGGCCGGCGATCGGGGCGGTTCCGCCGTTGCCAGTCGTTGCGCTCGACGTCTCGCCCGCTCCTCGCCTGTAGCTGGGCCGTCGACGACGGTGCCGTCCAGGATCACCCCGTAGTCCAGCCGGGCGGCCTCAGCCGACAGAGCCCGGTCGGCGACGTCGCGGGCGACCGCCTCGGGGTCCCGACGCAGGGGATCCCCGTAGCCGCCACCCGCGGTGCGGTGCACGACCAGGACGCCGTCAGCGTTCGGGTCGAAGCGCTCGCCATTGCTGAGGTCGCGCAAGCCACCGCAGGCTGCATCGAGCGCCGTGCGGTCGGCGGGCAGGATGCCGCTGCTGAGCAGAGCCTGGATCGGGGTGTCGGTCGCGCCGAGCCACCGACCCTGGTGCCCCGGGTATCCACCGGCAAGGCCGGGAGTCGTGTTCACGGCGGGGTGACTGCCGCCAAGCTGGGTCCCGAAGGTCTGGGCCTTGTGCCCCAGCAGGGCGTACTCGATCCCGTTGCCGCCGCGGAACTCGCCCGGCCCGCCGCTGTCGCGCTGCGACCGGCGGTACAGGTAGAGGAACGGGATGGTCGACTCCCACTCCTCGACGTTGCCGCTGTTACCGCGTGGCCACCAGTAGGTGCCGCCGTTGTCGGCACCGTCGACCCCCGCCGCCGCACCGAAGCCGCCGGCCATGGTGTCGCCGGTGAGGCCGAAGAAAGGTTGTCCGTCGCGGTCGACACCCCACGTCGTCGAACCTTGATAGCTGGAGGATGCGCCCGTCGCGATCGCTCGTGCGCGCATATGCTCCGGGCCGGCGAGCAGCATCGAGCTGATCAGCTGCCCGGCCTGCGAGACCGAAAGCAGAGGGGTGAACGGCATGCTCACACCGGCCGGGAAGCGTGCGCACGTGATCGTCCCCGGAACCGGCGCGAACTGCAGATGGTTGAGCACCCCGGCCGGACAGAGCAGATGGTCCCAGGCGAGCAGCGTGTTGGCCGCGGCGAGCACCGTCGAGCGGAACGAGTTGTAGGCCCCGTTGCCGCCCCCGGGGACCTGTGGATCGGTGCCTTCGTTCGAGATGAGCAGTTGGTCACCGATCTTGCGGAGGTTCATCTGGACACAGTGGATCTGGCGCCCGCCGCTGCCGTTGACGTAGGTGACGTTGGACCAGCTCCCATCCGGGATCTCCCGCAGCCGTTCACTGACCGAGTGGGAGGTGTCGCGGATGAGCCGTCGCATCACGCCCTTGACCAGGCGGGGCCCGTACTCGTCGAGGAGCTCCAGCATGCGCCGCTTCGCCGAATTGGCCCCGGCAACCTGGGCACGGAGCTGCAGCTCGCACAGCTCGGGGAATCGGCTCTGCCGGCTGAACAGCTCGACGATGTCCTTCTGAAGCTCGCCCTTGCGGAGCAGCGCGACAGCGGGCCACGGAACGGGCTCGCCGTAAATGTCGGTGGCATTGACACCGAAGCTGCCGATGTCCCCGCCGCCAAGGTCACGTTGGTGGGCGGCACTGAACGTCCACGCGAACAGGCGGCCGCCGTGGAAGATGGGCGCGCAGATAGCGGTGTCCATCTGGTGTGTGGACGCGATGTAGGGGTCGTTGATCATGTACATGTCGCCGTCGTGAATGCCCGGGTTCTCGCTGCGGAACTGCAGCGTCCACTTCACGGCCAGGTCGGCAGCACCGATGAAGTACTGGATGGTGGGACCGCCGACGAAGGTGTCCCCGTTCTCGGTGAGCAGGGAGGTATTCAGATCGTCGTTGAAGCACACGATCGGGGTGCCGGACGCTCGCTTAAGCGTCTCGGAGTGTTCGAGGTTCATATTCCAAAGACGCCAGCGGATGACCTCTGAGGTGATCGGATCTGGGTCTGCATCGAATTCGCGGTCGAGCTGGAGAGCGGGTGAAACGGGGACGTCGGCCCGCGGTATGTAGGACAGCTTCACCCCGTTCCACTCGTCCAGGTCGAACGCGTCGAGGTCGACCTCGTTGTGCCGAATGACCCCGTCGGGGGTGGCCGTCGAGTGCATGTTCACCGGTCCCAGGCTGATCGGTTCGAACCAGAAGGGTGACGTGAGCGGAGGATGGCGGCGCGTCGGCCACCATCCTCCACGCAAGCTCGGATCGATCAGACCCACGTACCTTCGGCATCCTTGTCCGCGAAGTTCGGGATCACCTCGGTCGCGAAACGGTGCAAATCCTCTTGGTTCTTCTCGAACGAGCGATAGCCCTGGCCCCACTGGATCCACATCTCGTTGAACCCGAGGCGCTTCTGAGCGGCTTCGATCTGCCGGCAGATGTCGTCCGGAGTGCCGATCAGGTAGTTGGCCAGCCCCTGCCCGAACGGCTTGAACCAGGTGTTGTACTGCCACTCGTACTCTGCACGGATCCTCTCCTCTTCCTCCTTGGAGTCCGCGAGGATGAGGATGCCGCCCCACGCGGCGGCGTCGGCCCGTGAAACCTCGCGTCCGCACTTGGCCGCGGTTTCGATGTACTTGTTCCACAGCGCCTCGCAGAACTCCATCTGGTTGGCGAGCACGATCGGTTTGCCTCCTTCGCGGGCCCACATGGTGATCGTTCGCATGCTGTGCGCGAAGGCGCCGTAGATCGGCGGGTGGGGATCCTGGTAGCACCGGGGCGCGATGCCGATCTCCTCGACCCGTCCATCCGGGCCCACACCCGCTCCGTACGCCTCGTAGGCGGGGTGGCCGGGCAGTCCGCCCTCGGGCGGGAACTGCCACCACTTCCCCTTGTGGGTGAAGGTGGAGTTCATCCATGCCTTCTTCACGACGCTGACCGATTCCTCGAAGATCTCGCGGTTCATCGTGTCGATGTCGTCCCGCGACTTCGCCAACTCGGGCGTCGTCGCCCCGACGCCCTGGATCGAGGCGTATGAACCGACCCAGCGGCCCTGGTACCCACGCGTGAACCCGACGATCAAGCGACCCTGCAACATGTTGTCGAGCGTGGCGATCTCCTCGGCGACGCGGACGGGGTTGTGCGTGGGGAGCACGTAACCGAGGGTCGCGGCCTTGATCCGCTTCGAGTTCTGGCCGATGAAAAGGCTGAACATTCCCGGGTGGTTCGTGACCTCGAAGCCCTCGAGTTGCAGGTGGTGCTCGTTGTGCCCGTAGCTGGCGTAGCCGAGATCGTCAGCCATGCCGACGTACTGGCGGATCTCCTCCAGGTAGCGCAGGTACAGGTCCTTGCGCTGACCCGCCATCCCCTGCTGGATCTCCTCCTTCGACCCGATTGTTCCCGGCTGCACCAGGTGAAACTTCACGGCCTTCAACTCCCGTCAGGAATCCGGCGCCATGTCAACGCCAATGTTGAGGAGCATAGGCCGGCCTGAGAGCCCGGTCAACACTGGTGTTGCCAATTATCAACACTGGTGTTGCCGGGCCTGGGCAAGCGCCTACGCAGGCCATCCCTCCCGCGCTTCTGACGCCAACTCAGCGTCCGCCTACCGGCCGAAGGTCGAACCTCCGTTGAGATGCAGGAACTGGCCCGTGACGAAGCCTGCTCCCTCGGAGACCAGGTACCGCACCGCGCTGGCCATGTCCGAAACCCGGCCGGCGCGGCGTACCGGAATCCGCTCAGCCAGCGCTTCCCGCTGGGCCTCGCCGAAGTCTGCGGTCAGCCCCGTCGCCTCGACATACCCGGGAACGACGCAGTTCACCGTGATCCCGACCGGTGAGAGTTCGCGCGCAAGCGAAAGGGTGAGGCCGTGCACGGCACCTTTCGCAGCGGCGTACGTGGACATCCCAGGCAGGCTGCCACCGGAGACGGCCGCCTCTGAGCTCACGTTCACGATGCGGCCCCCGGGGCGCGTCAGGTGGCGGGCCACCGCGAAGGCCATCATGAACTGGGAGGTGGCGTTCAGCGCCATCTGCTCGTGCCACACTGCCACCGCCTCGCGCAGGTCGGCGTCGGTGTAGAGCATTGGCGGCCGGACGCCAGCCATGTTGACGAGCACGTCAACGCGACCAAAGGTCTCGACGACGTGATCGGCGACCGCCTGCACCTGATCCACGTCCGTCAGATCGGCTGGGAACGCCGAAGCCTGCTCGCCGATCGCGCTCACCGCGTCCTCGAGCACGTCCTTGCGCCGGCCGACCACGACGACGTGATGGTCGGAAGCAAGTTCGGACGCGGTGGCCAGGCCCATCCCGCTTCCACCCCCGGTCACAATGGCGACCGGTTGATCACTGAGTTTGACCACGACAGTTCTCCCTCGTCCGATTGCGCCCAAGGTTCCACCGTCCCGCCAGCTCGTCAACTCTTCTGTTGACATCGGCCCGAGGGGTAGATGACGATCCGTCAGCCAGCGCCCGCTCTGGTGGCGGCACGGACGATCAGATAAAATCAACAAAGTTGTTGACGAATCGCCGCGCGGGAGCGGCTTCACGCTCTGGGACCCGCGGTCGCACCTATGATGGCGCGACTCAGACCCGGACCGAGCACAAGAAATCTGGTAGATGGACAACCGCGGAGGCATCAAGGCGAGGCGGCAGGCCGCCCGCGACGCATCGAGCCGGATCTACCGGGACCGACGCGAGGAGATCATCAGGGGCGCCGCGGCCGCCTTTCGTGAACTGGGATTCGAGAACGCGACTCTGACCGACGTCGCCGAGCGGGTCGGTACCGACCGCGCGTCCCTGTACTACTACGTCAGCAACAAAGAAGAGCTGATGCAGGAGATCGTCCGCATGGCTGTCAAGGACAACTTCCTCGCGGCCCGCCGGATCGACGCACGCAAGGCGGCCCCGGCTCAAAAGATCGAGATGCTCATCCGCGAGATGATTGAGTCGTTTCACCGCAACTACCCGTACTTGTACGTTTACGTCGAGGACATGGCACGCATCTCACGTCTGGACACCGAGTGGTCGCACGACGTGCAGCGCACCTCCCGGCGATTCGAGTCGATCGTCATGCGGATCCTGACGCAAGGCCAGGCGGACGGGACCTTCCGCGCGGACGTCCCGGTCCATCTCGCCAGCCTGAATCTCTTCGGCATGATCAACTGGACGCACCGGTGGTACACGCCCGACTCCGAGTACACGCCAGAAGAAGTCATCCAGTCGATCACCGAGATCTTCTTCCGAGGCCATGGTGGCCCTGCCCTGGCCGACTCCGGAACCAAGAAGTAGTCCGGGGATCGAGCATGCCGAACAGCGGGATCGAAAGCAGGAGACAGGCGGCCATCGAGGAAGGCGGCACTGCCTACATCGCCCGGAGGCAGGAGATTCTGCGTACGGCAGCGCACATCTTCCGCGAGAAGGGCTACGAAGCCACCTTGCGAGACGTCGCGGAGGCGCTCAGCACGGACCGAGCCTCGATCTACTACTACTTCGGCAGCAAGGAGGAAGTGCTGCAGGAGATCGTCCGCGAGGCGCTCGCCCACGACATGGCGGCGGCGCGCGCAATCCAGCGGAGCAACGACTCGACACCTGACAAGATCCGGGCTCTGATCTACTCGATGGTGGTCGGGTTCGCCGAGTTCTACCCGCACATGAATGTCCACGTCGAGGATCTGGGCCGCATCGCCCGTCAGGACAGTGCTTGGGCGGTGGAGATCATCGAGGAGACACGCCAGTACGAGGCGCTCGTCCGAGCGATCCTCCGTCAGGGCCAGGAAGAGGGTGCGCTGCGCGGCGACATCTCGATCAACGTCGCGGCAATGTCGTTGTTCGGCATGATCAATTGGATGTACCGCTGGTACCGCCCGACGTATCCCGTCGCGCCGGAGGAGATCGCCGCATCTTTCGCCGAGCTCTTCCTGGCCGGCATCGTCCCGCCCGCATCCGCCGCCTAGAAGTCCCGTGCGCTAGAACGCAGTCGCGAGCGGCTTGTGCACGTCGCCCCGGGGGAAGAAGTCGTAGTCGTTCGGGGTGAGCAGCGCGTCCATCTTGAGGCCGATCTCGTCGGCGACCGGCCGGAGCTTGTCCAGGTCGAAGCCCCAGAGCTTGGCGGCGTTCTCGCTGAGCATCTTGCGCGCGTCCTCGGGGGAGGCGCCGGCCGCACCGAGGGTGGACCGCAGCCAGTCGAGCGTGCCCGGCCCCGCGCCCCACGTGCCCTCGTGGTGCGGGTAGTCCATGCCGATCTGGATCTTGTCGATGCCGATCTCGTGACGTGCGATCGCCTCGGCGCGGGAGAACAGCGAGCTGCCCATGTGGCACTGGCGCTGGAAGTAGAACGACGGCTTCTCCTTCACGACCTCGCGGACGTCGCGGCGCAGGTAGGACTTCTCCCACGTGTAGTCCATCGACTGCAGGGCGCTGATCACCCAGCCCGAGCCCTGCTCGGTCATCACCAGGTTCAGCCCCGGGAAGCGCTCGAACACCCCGCCCCAGATCATGTGCGTGAGGATCTGCTGGGTCGAGAAGAACGCCTGCGCGGTCATCATCGGCACCGCGCACGCCGGGTGCGGAACCGCCATCAGCGTCCCGGTGGCCATGTGGGTACTGATCGAGGAGATCGCCGTGTGGCTGTTGATCGGCATCTCCAGCTCCTGCAGCACCTCCCAGATCGGGTCGTGCCGGGAGTGGAAGAACGGCGTCGACTCGTCCAGGCTCGGCAGCGCGATGCCGATCAGGCCGTTCTCCTTGGCCCAGCGGATCTCCGCGATCGTGTCGTCGACGTCGGCGAAGCTGACGACGGCGAGCCCGCCGAAGCGGTCGGGGTAGGCGGAGCAGAAGTCCGCGAGCCAGCGGTTGTGCGCCTTGTTCGCGACCTCGACCTTCTCCGGGCTGCGCTTGTAGCCGATCAGCGCGGCCTTGAGCGGCGGGTGCAGCTCCCACGGCAGGCCGAAGTCCGGGAACAGGATCTCCCCGGCGATGCCCTCGTGGTTGAGCTCCTTGATCCGCTTGTGCGGGTCGCCCTGGCCCTCGAGCCGACCGGGCTCGATGACGGTCTCGATCCACTCCTCGACCAGGTACTCATCCATCCGGTTCCGGAGGCTGGCCGGGTCCGTGGTGCGCGCACCGACCTTCTCGAACTCGACGCAGAACTCGGCGAAGTCCTCCTGGTACGCGGCCGGGATGTACTTCGCGTAGTCCTTCATCGGCGCGGTCGCGTGACCGTCCGAGGAGATGATGATCGCCCGCTCACCGGGGCCGGAATTCAGTTCCGCGTTGGTCGGGAAAGTGGAGGACACGTGAGAACTCCCGGGGTCATCAGACAGCTCGAACGCTGCGTCAGGATCGACCGTAGACGCGACTGACGGCCCCGTCAACGAAAGCGTTGAGGATTGTCTACGCCGTCGTTGACAGATGGAACCGGACCCGACGTGTCTCGCTGGATCAAGGTGACCTCTCTTGCAGCAGCGCCGGTTCCGTCCCGGGTCAAGCCCCGCCGCCTCGGTGCTCGGCTTCCACACCGCCGGATCGTGCGCGGGCGGCACCGCGCAGTAGAAACCGTGCGCGAGGCGGTGCAACACTCCACGCCGCTCCAACGCCCGCGCCTCCTGCCGCGGATGCGCATAGATCGCCTCCAGATCCGCAACCCGGATTCGTGCCCAGCGGCGCCCGCGCCGACGAGAGTGACACGCCAGTCGGCCAGAGTGGGCGCAACCACTCGACAGCCGTGGGCATCCTTAACGTAATCGGTGTCGCAAAACGGCGAGGGCCGAACGTTGCCGCAGGTCAGAAGAGCCGGCGGCCGGACTTGAACCGGCAACCTTTCGATTACAAGTCGAGTGCGCTACCAATTGCGCCACGCCGGCGGGAGGTCCCAGGTTACTGGGCGCCGGGGGCGACGCTCAGCGGCCCCAGGCAAGAAAGACGCTTCCGCGGAAACGTCCTCGAACGGATCGATCAGCCCGCCGACGAGATGTAGTCGACGAGGGCTTGGCGTTCGGTCTCGAGTTCGTCCATCCGGTGTTTGACGATGTCGCCGATGCTGACGAGGCCGGCGAGGCGGCCGTCGACGAGGACCGGGATGTGGCGGACGCGGCGTTCGGTCATCACGCGGGTGAGCTCGTCGAGGCTCTCCTCGGGGTGACAGGTGTGGACGTCGCTGGTCGCGATCTCGGAGACCGGGGCGGCGAGGATGTCGGCCCCGCGGTCGTGGAGCGCCCGGGCGATGTCGCGCTCGGAGACGATGCCGGCGACGGTGACGCCGTCGGAGGAGAGGACGCACGCACCGATCCGCCGCTCGACCATCACGGACAGGAACTCCCGCACCGGGGTGTCGGGCCGCACCGTGTAGACATCGGTGCCCTTGTTTCGCAACACGTCGGAGATCCGCATGCCGTCCTCCTTGCTCCCGCGGACTAGCCGGTAAACGCAGGGTAGGCCGAACGGGTTCACGAAGAAATGGCCGCTGAGCTCGGGAAATAGTTCACGAGCTCTGGACTGAAGACCTCTCAGGAACTACGCCGCCGCGCGATCTCGTACAACGCGATGCCTGCGGCGACGCCCGCGTTCAGCGATTCCGTCGCGCCGGGCATCGGGATCCGCACCCGCACGTCGGCCGCCTCGGACACCAGCCGGGAGACGCCCTTGCCCTCCGCACCGACGACGAGCACCAGCGGCTCCGGCGCGAGTTCGAGGTCACCGATCGCGACGTCGCCCTCACCGTCGAGCGCGGCGACCATCAGCCCCGCCTTCTGGTAGGCGACCAGCGCACGGGTCAGGTTCGTGCACCGCGCCACCGGCAGCCGGGCCGCGGCGCCGGCCGCGGTCTTCCACGCCCCCGCCGTCATGCCCGCGGCGCGCCGCTCCGGGATCAGCACCCCGTGCGCGCCGAACGCCTCGGCCGAGCGCAGCACCGCCCCGAGGTTCCGCGGGTCGGTGACGCCGTCGAGCGCCACGACCAGCGGCGCCTGCCGCCCGGCCCGCGCCAGCAGGTCGTCGGCGTGCGCGTACTCGTACGGCGGGACCTGCAGCACCAGACCCTGGTGCAGCGCCCGCTGCGTCATCTTGTCGAGCTCGGCGCGCGGCGCCTCCAGCAGCGGAATGCCGTGCTGCGCGCAGTACTTCAACGCCTCACGGACCCGGTCGTCGGAGTCGATGCGCTCGGCCACGAACAACGCCGACGCCGGGATCCCGGCCTCCAACGCCTCCAGCACCGAGTTGCGCCCGATGACGAGTTCGCCGGAGTCCTTCGGCGCCTTGCCCGACGGCTTGCCGGTGCGCGAGGGCCCCGTCGCCGGACGCCGCCCCGCGGCCTCCCGCTTCGCCGCCGCGGCAGCGCGGCGCGCGGCCGGGTGCCCGGTGCGCTCGGTCGCCTTCGGCGTCGGCCCCTTCGGCGCGAGCGCCCGGCGGGCCTGACCGCCCGACCCGACCGTCGCGCCCTTCTTCGACGCGCCCTTGCGGACCGCGCCCTGTCGCTTGCTGTTGCCCGCCATCAGGCCTCCGGATTGCCGACGGTCCAGCGCGGGCCGTGGGGGGTGTCCTCGATGACCACGCCGGCGGCGCGGAGGCGATCACGGATCGCGTCCGCCGCGGCGTAGTCCTTGCGTTCGCGGGCCGCGGCCCGCTGTTCCAGCGCCAGCGCGACGAGGCCGTCGACGACCGCGTGCAGGTCGCTGCCGGAGGAGTCCGCCCACGCGACCGGGTCCAGCCCGAGCACCCCGAGCATCGCCCGCGCCTCGGCCAGACGGGCCGTCACGGTGTCCTTGTCCCCGGACGCGAGGGCAGTGTTCCCCTCGCGCACCGCGGTGTGCACGGCCGCAAGCGCGAGCGGCGTCCCGAGGTCGTCGTTCATCGCATCCGCGAAGGCGGGGGGGACCTGACCCGGCGTCACGTCACCGACGAGGTCGGTCGCGTTGCGCACGAACGTCTCGATGCGCGCGTAGGCCGTCGCCGCTTCGGCGAGCGACTCCTCGGAGTACTCGACCATCGAGCGGTAGTGCGGCGCCGCGAGGAAGTACCGCAGCTCGACCGGCCGCACCCGCTTCACGATCTCCGAGACCAGCAGGGAGTTGCCGAGCGACTTGCTCATCTTCTCCCCGGACATCGTCACCCAGCCGTTGTGCAGCCAGTACCGGGCGAACTCCTGGCCTGCGGCCTTCGACTGCGCGATCTCGTTCTCGTGGTGCGGAAACACCAGGTCCAGACCGCCGCCGTGGATGTCGAAGCGGTCCCCGAGGTACTTCCCGGCCATCGCCGAGCACTCCAGGTGCCAGCCCGGCCGGCCCGGCCCCCACGGAGTCTCCCAGAACGGCTCCCCCGGCTTCGCCGACTTCCACAGCGCGAAGTCGCGCGGGTCGCGCTTGTGGGTCTCGACGTCGGTGTCGCCGGCCGCCTGCATCGCGTCCGGCTTCTGCCCCGACAGGGCGCCGTAGTCCGCGAACGACCCGACGGAGAAGTAGACGTCACCCCCGGCGGCGTACGCGGCGCCCCGCTCGATGAGCTCGCGCATCAGCACGATCATCTCCGGCACGTGCCCGGTCGCGCGCGGCTCGACCGTCGGACGCAGGCAGCCGAGCACGTCGTACGCCCAGGCGAACGCGTTCTCGTTCGTCTGCGCGACCTGCCACCACGGCACGCCCTGCTCCTCCGCCTTGCGGAGGATCTTGTCGTCGATGTCGGTGACGTTCCGGACGAACGTGACCGTGGAGCCGGTGTGCTCCAGCCACCGCCGCAGGATGTCGAAGTTGACGCCGGAGCGGATGTGCCCGATGTGCGGCGGGGCCTGAACGGTCGCCCCACACAGATAGATCGACGCCCGGCCGGGCTCGGCGGGCACAAAATCCCTGGTCGAACGGGTCGCGGTGTCGTACAAACGCAGCGTCACACGTCCCAGCCTAACGGCGGGCGCCAATCGCAGAATTTCTCTGCAGAAGACTTGTGCAGAAAATTTCTGCGATCCACGATGAGGTCATGACCGACGTGCCGCCGCCCACCCAGAAGCGCCTCGACTCCGAGTCCGTCCGCGCACTCGCGCACCCCCTGCGCAACCGGATTCTCGGGGCGCTGCGCTCGCACGGCCCGGCGACGGCGACCGGGCTCGCGGCCCGCCTCGGCACCAACAGCGGCACGACGAGCTACCACCTGCGCAAGCTCGCCGAGATCGGCATGGTCTCCGAGGTCCCCGACTCCGGCGACGGCCGCGACCGCTGGTGGCGCGCGGTCCACGAGTTCACGTCCTGGTCGAGTTCGGAGTTCCGCGACGACCCCGACGCCCGCGCCGCCGCCGACTGGCTCGTCGGCTACCACCTGCGCACGAACACCGACAAGACGCAGGCCTGGCTCGACGTCCACAACGACTGGCCGCGCCCCTGGCTGGAGATCTCCGACCTCTCCGACTACAGGCTCTACCTGACGGTGGATCAGACGAAGGCGATCCTCGCCGAGTTGCACGAGGTCGTTCTCCGTTACCGCGCGCTGGGCGAGTCCGCCCGTGCCGCCGGCGAACCGGTGATCGACGTCAACGACCCGCCCGCCGACGGCGCCGGGCTCGCCCCGGTGGCCGCGATCCTGCACGTGCATCCCGACGTGTCCGGCTGATGTCCCTCGACGACGCGCGTCGCGTTCGGCGGCGCTTCATCGTGCTGAGCGCGACCCGGTGGTTCCCCGTCGGTCTGCTCATCCCGGTCCTCACGGTCCTGCTGCAGGAACGCGGCATGACGGTCGCGACGATCGGTCTGCTCTCCGGTCTGTCCAGCGCGATGGTCGTGCTCTTCGAACTCCCGACGGGTGGTCTCGCGGACACGATCGGGCGCCGCCCCGTCCTGCTCGTCGCCGGGCTGCTCAGCCTGCTCTCGATGTCGCTGATCTCGTTCTCCGAGGCGACGTGGCTGTTCGTCCTCGCCTGGGCGATCGAGGGCGTCTACCGCGCCCTCGACTCCGGCCCGCTCGAGTCCTGGTTCGTCGACGCCGCCCAGGCTGCCGACGTCGACGCCGACATCGAGTCCGGCCTCGCCGCCGAGAGCGTCGTCATCTCCGCCGCGCTCGGGGGCGGCGCCCTGCTCGGCGGGGTCCTCGCGCTGGTCCCGACCCCGTCGGCCTGGCCGGCGCTCGCGCTGCCGATCGTCGTCGCGATCGTCCTGCGGATCGTGGACCTCGCGTTCCTGTGGCACCTGCTCGACGAGAGCCGGGCGCGGCCCGCCGGCTCCGGGTGGTCCCCGATCCGCGACTCCGCGCGCACGATCCGCGATGCGATCGGGCTGCTGCGCGTGTCCGGCGCGCTGTGCGCCCTCGCGGCGATCGAGCTGTTCTGGGGAGCCGGCATGACCGGCGTCGAGATCCTGTCCGGCCTGCGCATGGTCGACCTCGTCGGCGACACCGAGCAGGGCGTCCTCGCCTACGCGGTCACCGCCGCGGTGGCCTGGGGCGTCAGCGGGGCGGGCGCCGCCGTCGCACCGTGGGTCGCCCGGCGCACCGGCTCGTGGGTCCGCGCGGCGATCGTCGCGCGCATCGCGCAGGGCGTGGGCGTCGCTCTCGCGGTGGTCATCGCCGGGCCGATCGGCCTCGTGCTCGGCTACCTCGGCTTCTACCTGGTGCACGGCACCGCGAACGTCGCCCACTACGGGCTGGTGCACCGCCACACGACCGCCGCCCACCGCGCGACGATGGTGAGCGTCAACAGCCTGACGTCCCGCCTGGGCGGCATGGTCGCCGCGCCCGCGCTCGGCGCGCTCGCCGGCGGTCAGGGTCTGGTCGCGGGGTTCGCGGTCTCCGCCGTCCTGCTCGTGCTGTCCGCACCGCTCTACCTGTTCGCCTCACGCGGTCGCACGGCCGAACCGCTCGGACCAGTCGCGCAGATAGACACGCAACTCGTCGGGCTCGACCACACGAAACTCGGCGCCGAGTGAACCGAGGGCCATCGCCGGCCACTCGAACTGATCCGCCGTCATTTCCACGCGGCACCTCTCGTCGTCGACGGGGGTGACCAGCGCCCACCGGCCGATCCGCACCCGCACGCGGTCGGCGGGCGCCTCGACCTCCGCCACCACCCGCTGCGGCTCCCGCAGCCCGACGATCGAGGACTTCACGTACTCGGCCGCATCGCCACCCGGTGGCGTCCGCGGAGCGAACCGCGCACCCGTGCCGCGCGGATTGCGCAGCCGGTCCAGCCGGAAGCTGCGCCAGTCCGCGCGCTCGACGTCCCACGCGGCGAGGTACCACCGCCGGCCGAGCTTGACGACCCGGTGCGGCTCGACGTGGCGCGCGGTCTCCTCGGCCTCGCGCGCGGTGTAGTCGAACCGCAGCCGTTCACCGTCCCGACAGGCCTGCGCGACGACGACGAGCGCCTCAGTGTCGACGCTCGGCCCACCGCTGCTCGGCCCCCAGGTCGCAGGCACGGTCATCGCGCGCAACGTCTCGACCCGGCGGCGCAGCCGCGGCGGCAGAACCTGCACGACCTTGCCGAGCGCCCGGACCGACACCTCCTCCAGCCCCGGCACCGCGCCGTCGGTCGCGGCCTGCATCCCGACCGCCAGGGCCACCGCCTCCTCGTCGTCGACGACCAGCGGCGGCAGCGCGGACCCGGCCCGCAGCTGGTACCCACCGTCCACACCGGGCGTTGCGTCGACGTCGTAGCCGAGCTCGCGGAGCCGGTCCACGTCGCGCCGCAGCGTCCGCTCCGAGACGCCGAGCCGTTCCGCGAGCTCGCTGCCCCGCCAGTGCCGGTGCGCCTGCAGGAGGGAGAGCAGCCGCAGGGTCCGGGAACTCGTGTTCGCCATGCCGAAAGTCTGCCTGACATTGCGGACAGAAACTGACCGCAATCCTTCTAGCGTGGTTCTCACGAGCCCGAACCGTCACCGACCAGGAGTCCCGAGATGACCACGATCGAGGAGTACAAGGCCATGACCACCCCCGCGCCGGCCACCGACGACCCCGCCGCGATCGAGCGCGCCGACCTGCTCGACCTCCTGACCAAGCACCGCTTCTTCCTGCGCACCACCGTCGCGGGCCTGGACGACGAGGCCGCGACCAAGCGCACCACCGTCAGCGAGCTCACCCTCGGCGGGCTGGTCAAGCACGTCGCCTTCGTCGAGCGCGGGTGGGCCGAGTTCATCCGCCGCGGCCCGGCGGCGATGGAGATGACCGAGGAGTCCTACGCCGCGCACGGCAACTCGTTCCGCCTGTTGCCGGGCGAGACGCTCGCGGGGGTCCTCGCCGACTACGCCGAGGTCGCCGCGCAGACCGACGCACTGCTGGCCGAGGTCGACCTGAACTCCTCGCACCCGCTGCCCGAGGCGCCGTGGTTCCCGCCGGGGGCCCGCTGGACCGCCCGCCGCGTGATCACGCACATCGTGGCCGAGACCGCGCAGCACGCCGGCCACGCGGACATCATCCGAGAGTCGCTCGACGGGCAGAAGACGATGGGGTGAGAGCCCGCGCCGCGTCGTAACGCGCGAGCACGAGGCCGACGAGAGCCGGGTGCACGCCGAGCGGAGCTGACACTACGTCAGCTCCGCAGGCCTGCACCTCCGTCGCGAAGCGGCCCGGGGAGAGCAGGTAGGTCGCGACCGACACCGAGCGACGGCCCATCGCGCGCGCCGCCGTGACCGCGTCCCGCACCGACGGCGTCGTCGCCGAGTTGTAGGCCGGGATCACCGGGCGCCCGAGCTGCTGCTCCAGCAGCACCGCCATCGCGTCGACGTCGGCGTGCGACCGCGGGTCCGACGACCCCGCCGCGGCGAGCACCACCGGCCCCCGTTCACAAAGGGTGACACCCCTTACTGCGCAGTAAGGGGTGTCACCCTTTTTTGACACAGCGGCGGCCGCCGCGGCGGATTCGGTGGCGGACTCGGCGGCGGACTCGGCGGCGGCGAGGCGGTCGGCGAGGGCGAGGGCGAGGAGGGGGTCCGGTCCGAGGGCGGGGGCGCAGGGCGTCCCGGGGCGGTGGAAGTCGGCGACGCCCGCGACGTCGTGCGCGACGTGGTACCCGTTGCCGAGGAGCAGCGGGACGACGACGACCTCCCCTTCGACGGCGCGGAGGACCTCGGGGAGCGAGGGGGCGGCGAGCTCGACGAAGGCCTCGCGGACCTCCAGCCCCGGTCGGGCGGCGCGGACCGCCGCCAGCAGGGCCCGGATGTTCGCCTGGGCAGCCGGATTGCGGCTGCCGTGCGCGACGGCAACCAGCGTGGGAGCGCTCATTCGACGCGCAACCGGTAGCCGCGCTTGACGACGGTCTGGACGCAGGCGCCGTCACCCAGCGCCGCGCGGAGCCGGGTCACCGCCATCTCGACCGCGTGTTCTGAGGCCGCGTCACCCGACGGGAGGCGCGGCACCAGTTGTGCCCGTGACATCACCCGGCCCGGCTGTTCGGCGAGTGCGCGCAGCACGGCCATCGGCGCCGGCGGGAGGTCGACCATGCGCTGGTCGACCAGCACCGCGTGCCCACGGATCTCCAGCCGGTGCCCGCCGACCATCAATCCGTCGGGTCGCCGCCGCGGCAGTTCCTCGGCGATCACACGCACGAGGGCGCCGAGCCGCGGACGGTCCGGCTGCAACGTCTTGACGCCGATGATCTCGAGCGGCTCGGCGGTCACCTGGCCCACGCACGCCGGCACGACATCGCCCCGGAACGCGGCCAGGACCGCCTCGCGGCGACCCACCTGCTCGGCGAGGTCGAGCAGCGCCTGCACCGCCGGCTTGCTGGTGAACGCGACCGCGTCGACGTTCCGCGTCGCCACGAGTTCGACGAGCTTCATCAACGGTCCGACGTCGTCGGGCGCCCGCCAGCGGTAGACCGGCACCGGGATGACGTCGGCCCCGGCGGCCCGCAGACCCTCGATCAGCTCCGGCTCCGGATCGCCGTGCAGCTGCACCGCGATGCGCACGCCGCGGACGTCGCCGGCCCGCAGGTGGTCGAGCACCTCCCGCAGCGACTCCGACACCGGCGACCACGACTCGCGCAGCCCGGCCGCGCGGATCGCGCCCATCGCCTTCGGCCCCCGCGCGAGCACGTTCGCCGAGTCCAGCACCCGTCGCAGGGCGTCGCCGAGTCCCCAGCCGTCGGCGGCCTCCATCCAGCCCCGGAAGCCCACGCCGGTGCTGGCGATCACGATCGCCGGCGGCGCCGCGATACACGCGCGCGTCGCCGCGACCAGATCGGTGTCGTCGGCCAGCGGACGGATCTGCACCGCCGGCGCGGAGATGACCCGAGCGCCCCGGCGCTCCAGCAGACCGGCGAGTTCCTCCCGCCGCCGGCACGCGGTGATGGCCACGCTGAAGCCCGTGAGCACCGTCGCCTGGCTGGGCAACGAGGCGCCCCCGACCTCGCGGTCGCCCAGCACGGTCATCCGGCTGCACGCACCTGAATCACGCCCTCACGCACCCGCGCCTGGTAGCGCGCCAACGCGAGCGAGTCGTCGTCCAGGCACCGCCCGGTGCGCAGGTCGAACACGTGCTTGTACAGCGGCGACGCGACGGTCGGCACGTCCCCGCGGGTGCCGACGATGCCGCGCGCAATCACCGACGCCCCCGTCTTCGGGTCGAGGTTCGACACCGCGTGGAGTTCGCCGTCCCAGGTCCGGAACACCGCGACGGGCGCGTTACCCACGAGGGCCGGAACGCCGATCTCCGTGGAGAGTTCGGCCTCGGGAAGGACGTCCACCCAGGTGTCGACCTCGGTGTACGTCAGCTCGTGGGTGTCCAGGGTGGTCATACCGCACCTACCTTCAGGGTCGGACCGGCGACGATGTGCGGCTCTCCGGACTCGCCGGGCCCGGCGGGTCGGATCTGGCCGCGTTCGTCGACGAACGTGATCGTCGGATCGGGGACGTCGGGAGCGTTGACGAAGGACACGAAGCGCTTGAGCTTCTCCGGGTCCGCGATGGTGGCCGCCCACTCGTCGGCGTACGTGGCGACGTGCCGCGCCATGTCCGCCTCGAGGTCGGCGCAGATGCCGAGGGAGTCCTCGACGATGACCGCCTTGAGGTACTCGATGCCGCCGTCGAGGGCCTCGAGCCACGGCGCCGTGCGCTGCAGCCGGTCGGCGGTGCGGATGTAGAACATCAGGAACCGGTCGATGTAGCGGATCAGCGTCTCGTCGTCGAGGTCGCGGGCGAGTTCGATCGCGTGCTTCGGCGTCATGCCGCCGTTGCCGCCGACGTAGAGGTTCCAGCCCTTCTCCGTCGCGATGATCCCGAAGTCCTTCCCCCGGGCCTCGGCGCACTCACGCGCGCACCCGGAGACCGCGGACTTCAACTTGTGCGGCGCCCGCAGACCGCGGTACCGCAGCTCAAGAGCGATCGCCATCCCGACGGAGTCCTGCACGCCGTACCGGCACCAGGTCGAGCCGACGCACGACTTGATCGTCCGCAGCGACTTCCCGTACGCGTGCCCGGACTCGAACCCGCCGTCGACGAGCCGCTGCCAGATCAGCGGCAGCTGCTCGGCGCGGGCACCGAACAGGTCGATCCGCTGCCCGCCGGTGATCTTCGTGTAGAGCCCGAACTCCTTCGCGACCTCGCCGATGAGGATCAGGCCCTCCGGCGTGATCTCCCCACCGGGGATCCGCGGCACCACCGAGTACGTGCCGTTGCGCTGCATGTTCGCGAGCAGGTGGTCGTTGGTGTCCTGCAGCTTCCCGCGCTCGCCCTCGAGGACGTGCTCGTTGTAGCGGCTCGCGAGGATCGAGGCGATCGCCGGCTTGCAGATGTCGCACCCGCGGCCCGTGCCGTGCGAGGCGAGGATGTCGGAGAAGCTCCGTGCCCCCGTGACGCGGACGATGTCGAAGAGCTCGGCGCGGCTGTAGGCGAAGTGCTCGCAGATCGCCTTGCTCACCGTGACTCCGAGCTTGGTGAGCTCGTGGTCGAGCAGCGTCTTCAGCAGCGGGACGCAGGAGCCGCAGCCGGTGCCGGCCTTCGTGCAGCCCTTGACGTCGGGGATCGTCGTGCACCCGTGGGAGGTGACCGCGCCGACGATCTCGCCCTTCGAGACGTTCTCGCAGGAGCAGATCGTCGCCTCGTCCGGCAGCGCCACCGGGCCGATCCCCCCGCCGGACCCCGAGCGCGGCGGGAGGATCAGGTCTTCCGGGTTGGCGGGGAGCGCGATGTCCGAACCGGCCATCGGACGCAGCGTCAGATACGCCGAGGCGTCCCCGACGAGGATGCCGCCGAGCAGCCGCGTGGCGTCGGCGCTCACGACCAACTTCTTGTAGACGCGGGTGATCGGGTCCGCGTAGGTCAGCTCGAGCGCATCCGGCGTCGTCGCGAACGCGTCGCCGAAGCTGGCGACGTCCACGCCCATCAGCTTCAGCTTCGTCGACAGGTCCGCGCCGGTGAACGGGCGGGACTCCCCGGCGATCGCCGTCGCGGCCGTCTCCGCCATCGAGTAACCCGGGGCGACCAGGCCGTAGACCATGCCCTGCGCGCACGCGACCTCGCCGACCGCGAAGATCGCCGGGTCGGAGGTCCGGCAGTCCTCGTCGACGACGACGCCGCCGCGCGGCCCGATCTCCAGCCCACAGGCCCGGGCGAGCTCGTCGCGCGGCCGGATGCCGGCGGAGAACACCAGCACGCCGATGTCAAGCGGCTCCGCGTCCTTGAGCTTGAGCTGCGCGACCCGGCCCCGCTCGTCGGCCACGATCTCCTCGGTCGTCGCGCCGAGGTGGACGTGCACGCCGAGGTCGCGGATGTGCCGGGCAAGCATCGCGCCGCCGGCGTCGTCGACCTGAAGCGGCATCAGACGCGGCGCCATCTCGACCACGTGCGTGGTGAGTCCGAGGTTGAGCAGCGCGTTCGCCGCCTCCAGCCCGAGCAGGCCCCCGCCGATCACCGCACCGGCACTCGCGTCGACCGCGGCCGCGCGGATCGCGTCCAGGTCGTCGATCGTCCGGTAGACGAAGCAGTTCTCCGCCTCGCGGCCGGGCACGGGCGGCACGAACGGGTACGACCCGGTCGCCAGCACGAGCACGTCGTAGGCGACGACGCGGCCGTCCGCCAGGGTCACGGTGCGCGCCGCCCGGTCGATCCCGGTGACCTGCGCCCGCAGCTCCAGCGTCACCCCCGGGTCGGGGTAGTGACCGTCGGGGAGCAGCGAGAGGTCCTCGGCGCTGCTGCCGGCGAACACCGACGAGAGCGCGACCCGGTCGTACGCGGGCCGGGACTCCTCGCCGAGGACGGTGATCTCGTACTCGGCAGTGAGCCCGCGGTCGAGCGCCGCGGTGACGAACTTGTGGCCGACCATGCCATGGCCGAGGACCACGAGAGAGCGGCGATCGGGGGACAACGCCTGCTCCTTCCACTGGGTCACGTCGTGATGGTGACCCCATGGCAACGCAGTGGCGTTTCCCGGTTGCGTCGGGATTGTTACAAGCGGCGCACCGGTCTCATCACGAGATCTCACAGCGCCGGTGCGCGCGGATTTCCCCAGGTCAGCGGGGTTTGAAGCGGCTCAGGCGGGGAACACGAGCGCGGTTGCGACGGCCGCAATGCCCTCGCCGCGACCCGTCAGGCCCAGTCCGTCGGTCGTCGTGGCGGACACCGACACCGGCGCCCCGGCCGCCGTCGAGAGCGCCTCGGACGCCTCCGCGCGGCGCGGCCCGAGACGCGGCCGGTTGCCGATCACCTGCACCGCGACGTTGCCGATCTCGAACCCGGCCTCGCGGACCCGGCGCGCGGCCTCCGCCAGGAGAGCGGAGCCCGACGCCCCGGCCCACTCGGGTTCGGCGGTGCCGAACTGGGCCCCGAGGTCGGCGAGCCCCGCCGCGGAGAACAGCGCGTCGCAGCAGGCGTGCGCCGCGACGTCCGCGTCCGAGTGCCCGAGCAGCGCATGCTCCCCCGGCCACCGCAGGCCGGCCAGCCAGAGATCGCGCCCCGGCGTCGGCAGCGTCGCGAACGCGTGGACGTCGACCCCGATGCCGACCCTCATCGGGCCCTCATCGGATCCGCTCCGCCCGCCGGCGGGCGAGGATCGCCTCCGCAAAGACCAGGTCGAGCGGCCGAGTGACCTTGAAGGCCTCCTCGCTGCCCGGCACGGTCCGGACGGCGATGCCGATGCGCTCCACCAGCCCGGCGTCGTCGGTCGCGGCGGCGTCGGTCGTGGCGGAGTCGGTCGCGGCGGCGTGGGCCTTCTCCAGCACGGCGCGCGAGAACCCCTGCGGCGTCTGGACCGCGACCAGGCCCGCGCGGTCCGGCGTCGCGACGACGACCCCGTCGTCCACCTGCTTGACGGTGTCGGTCACCGGCAACGCCGGGATGACCGCCTCGGCACCGCCCCGGAGCGCGGCCGCGACGGCGTCCACGAGCTCGACCGGCACCAGCGGACGCGCGGCGTCGTGCACGAGCACGCCGGTGAACTCCGGCGGCAGGCTCGCAACGGCCCGCCGCACCGAGTCCTGGCGCGTGGCGCCGCCGGCGACCACCGTCAGCTCGGCCGGGACGTCGTGGTCCGCCAGCAACGACGCGACCAGGCTCACCCCGTCCGGGGGCGCGGCGACGACCACGAGCTCGACGCTCCGCGACGCTGCGACAGCCCGTACGGCGTGCACCAGGATCGGCACGCCGGACAGCTCACGCAACGCCTTCGGTCCGCCGGGACCCAGGCGTTCACCACGTCCCGCGGCGGGGACGACGGCCGCTATCCGCATGGCGGACAGCTTGCCAGTCAGCTGGCGAGAACCTCGTCGAGGATCGCCTCGGCCTTGTCCTCATTCGTGTTCTCGGCGAGCGCGAGCTCGGAGACCAGGATCTGACGGGCCTTCGCGAGCATCCGCTTCTCACCCGCGGACAGACCGCGGTCACGCTCGCGACGCCACAGGTCGCGGACGACCTCGGCGACCTTGATGACGTCACCGGACGCGAGCTTCTCGAGGTTCGCCTTGTAGCGGCGCGACCAGTTCGTAGGCTCCTCGGTGTGCGGGGCGCGAAGCACCTCGAACACGCGGTCCAGCCCTTCCTGGCCCACCACGTCACGAACGCCGACCAGATCGACGTTGTCGGCAGGTACGCGCACTGTGAGGTCGCCCTGGGCAACCTTCAGGACGAGGTACGTCCGGTCAACGCCCTTGATCTGGCGGGTTTCGATAGCCTCGATGAGCGCTGCGCCATGGTGCGGGTACACCACCGTCTCGCCGACCTTGAACGCCATTGGTGTCGTTCCCCTTCCTTTGGCAATCCAAGGATACCACGCGCCGGAGCGGGCCCCTCGGACGTTTGTGCAGGTCAGAGCCATGGACCGGCCCCGATAGGTACTTGACAACCGAGAAGTGCTCGTACTCCCGCAGGTCAGCCGGACCGTGCAGCGACACGCCAAATCGTTATGACGCGTGGCACATGACCGATTCCGGGACCGATTCAGGGCTCGAATTTGTAGCCCAGTCCGCGGACCGTGACGAGGTGCTTCGGGGCCCCCGGATCGGGCTCGATCTTGGACCGCAGACGCTTGACGTGGACGTCGAGCGTCTTGGTGTCGCCGACGTAGTCGGCACCCCAGACGCGGTCGATCAGCTGCCCGCGGGTGAGTACCCGGCCCGCGTTGCGCAGCAGCAGTTCGAGCAGCTCGAACTCCTTGAGCGGCAGGGCGACCGGGTCGCCGTTCACCGTCACCACGTGCCGGTCCACGTCCATCCGGACCGGGCCGGCGGCGAGGGTGGCGGAGGCGGGCTCCTCGGCGTCGCCCTGCCGGCGCAGCACCGCCCGGATCCGCGCGAGCAGCTCGCGGTGCGAGAACGGCTTGGTCACGTAGTCGTCGGCGCCCATCTCCAGGCCGACGACCTTGTCGATCTCGCTGTCCTTCGCGGTCAGCATGATCACCGGCACGTTCGACTTCTGCCGCAGCGCGCGGCAGACCTCGGTGCCGGGCAGGCCGGGCAGCATCAGGTCGAGCAGGACCAGATCGGCCCCGCTGCGGTCGAACTCCTCCAGCGCGGCGGGCCCGGTGGCGGCGACCGCGACCTCGAACCCCTCCTTGCGGAGCATGTAGGACAGCGCGTCGGAGAACGACTCCTCGTCCTCGACGACCAGCAGACGGGTCACGGCTACTCCTCCTCCGGAAGCCGCCGGCCGGCGCCGGAGGCGGACGTCAGCAGCGGCAGGCGCAGGGTGAACGTGGAGCCGGATCCTTCGGTGCTCCGCACCCGGACGTCGCCGCCGTGGTTCTGCGCGATGTGCTTGACGATCGAGAGCCCGAGCCCGGTCCCGCCCGTGACCCGCGACCGGGCCGGGTCGACGCGGTAGAACCGCTCGAAGATCCGCTCGAGCTCGGCGCCGGAGATCCCGATGCCCTGGTCGGTCACGGTGATCTCGGCGAGGTCGCGGGCCCGACGGACCGTCACCTCGACGCGGGTGCGCTCGGGGCTGTAGTTCACGGCGTTCTCGATGAGGTTGCCGACCGCCATGACGAGTTGGACCTCGCTGCCCCACACCTTGAGCCCGTGCTCACCGCCGGAGCTGATCTCGATGCGCTTCGCGGCCGCGAGTTCGAGCGTGCGGTCGACCGCGGCGTCCACCACCGCGTCGATCCCGACGGCGGCGGCACCCTTGAGCGGGTCGTCGCTCTCCAGCCGGGAGAGGTCGATCAGTTCCTGCACCAGGTGCGACAGACGCAGCGACTCGTGCTGCATCCGGCCGGCGAACCGGACGACGGCCTCGGGGTCGTCGGAGGCGTCCTGCACCGCCTCGGCGAGCAGACGCAGCGCCCCCACCGGGGTCTTGAGTTCGTGGCTGACGTTGGCGACGAAGTCGCGGCGGATCGCGTCGACGCGGCGGGCGTCGGTCTGATCCTCGATCAGGACCAGGACGTGGTCGGCGCCGAGCGGGGCGACCCGCGCGCGAACTGCGAGCGTCCCCTCGCCGACCGGGCCGCGCGGCAACTCGAGCTCGACGTTGCGGATCCGCCCGTCCCGCCGCGTGTTCCCCACGAGGTCGGCGAGGTCGTCGACGACGAGGCGTCCGGCCTTCACGATGCCGAACGCGTAGGCAGCCGGGCTGGCGCGCAGCACCTTGTCCTCGGCGTCGACGACGACCGCGAGCGACTGCAGCACCGAGAGCACCTGGGCGACGCCCTTCGGCAGTCCCGCCTCGGTCTCCGGCACCGGCGCCCGGTACGCGCGCTCACTGAACCGATGGGCCAGGCCGGCGGCGAGCCCGACGACGAGGCCGACAAGGGCACCCAGCGCGATCAGCGAGGCTTCCACCCGGCGGCTCCCGGTCGGGGCGTCATGGCACCGATCGTAGGTGGCCAAAGCGGGCCCGTCGGCGCGCTGAGGCGCCGATCACGGCGGTGACGCCGACTGTTCATCTTCGGGACGGTCGGCGTTCACCGCAGGCACGGCAGCCTGGGACGCATGCGGGACGCCTTTCAGGGAGAGCTGGACCATCTGCGCAACGGGCTGGTCGAGATGACGCAGCTCGTCGGGTTCGCGATGGCCCGCGCGACCAACGCCCTGCTCGAGGCGGACCTGGCGCTCGCCGAGAGCGTCATCTCGCACGACAAGGCGATCGACCAGCGCCGCGACGAGCTGGAGGAGAAGGCCTGCGACCTGTTGGTGCGTCAGCAGCCCGTCGTCGCCACCGACCTGCGCACGGTGATCACCAGCCTGCAGATGACCGCGGACATCGAGCGGATGGGCGACCTCGCGCTGCACGTCGCGAAGGTCGCCCGGATGCGGTACCCCGCCTCGGCGGTGCCGCCGGAGATGGTCGCGCTGCTGATGGAGATGGGTCACCTCGCCCAGCGGATCGTGACCAAGGCCGGCAGCGTTGTCGCCTCGCGCGACGTCTCGGCGGCGCTGGAGCTCGAGGCCAGTGACGACGAGATGGACCACCTGCACGCACGCATGTTCCGCACGCTGATGTCACCGGACTGGCCGCACGGCATCCAGACCGCGGTCGACCTGTCCCAGCTCGCCCGGTTCTACGAACGGTACGCCGACCACGCGGTCTCGGTCGCCCGCCGCGTGGTCTACCTCGTCACCGGGGAGTGGCCGGTCAGCACCTCGGACTGACGACCCGTCAGCGGCCCTGGTTCGCGACGGCGCTGATCGCCGCGGCGGCCGCGTCGGGGTCGAGGTACCGGCCCCCGGTCTGCACCGGGCGCAGGTCGGCGTCGAGCTCGTAGAGCAGCGGGATGCCGGTCGGGATGTTGAGGCCGACCACGGCCTCCTCGCTCATCCCGTCGAGGTGCTTGACCAGGGCCCGCAGCGAGTTGCCGTGCGCCGCGACCGCGACGGTCAGGCCGGCGCGCAGGTCGGGGACGATCGCGTCGTACCAGTACGGCAGCAGCCGCTCGACCACGTCGGCGAGGCACTCGGTCCGCGGGACGATCTCCGGCGCGAGGCCGGCGTAGCGCGGGTCGTGCACCTGCGAGTACTCGTCGTCGTCCGGCAGCGGCGGCGGCGGGGTGTCGTAGGACCGGCGCCAGAGCATGAACTGCTCCTCGCCGTACGCCTCGAGCGTCGCCTTCTTGTCCTTGCCCTGCAGCCCGCCGTAGTGGCGCTCGTTGAGCCGCCAGCTGCGCCGGACCGGGATCCAGTGCCGGTCCGCGGCGTGCAGCGCGATCTCCGACGTCCGGATCGCCCGGCGGAGCAGGGAGGTGTGCACGACGTCCGGCAGGACGCCCGCCTCCGTCAGCAGGCGGCCGCCCTTGGCGGCCTCCGCCTCCCCCTTGGCCGACAGGTCGACGTCGACCCAGCCGGTGAAGAGGTTCTTCGCATTCCACTCGGACTCGCCGTGACGGAGCAGGACGAGTCGGTACGTCGCCTCGGGCATGGCCCGCAGCCTAGGACTCGCTCGGATCCGCGGCGTCGAGGAGGTGGCGGAACGCGTCGAGGTTGTGCGTGGACTCGCCCCGCGAGACCCGCCAGGCGTGCTCCTTGCGGATCGAGGACGCGAAGCCCCGCTCCAGGATCGGGTTGAAGCTGCCGTCGGCGTACTCCAGCACCGAGCCGAGCAGCCGGTCCACCTCGTCGGCGTCGAGCGCCTTCAGCGCGACCCGGCCCGAGAGGTAGATGTCACCGAGCCGGTCGATCATGAACGCGACGCCGTACATGCGGGCGTTGCGCTCCAGCAGCCAGCGGTAGACCTCTTCGTGGTTCTCGTCGGGGCGGCGCGCGACGAACGCGTTGATCGTCAGGGCGTGCGGCCCGACCGCGAGCGCGCAGGTCGTCGAGAGCTTCTTCGTCCCCGGCAGGGTGACGACGAACAGACCCGGGCGTGCCTCGGTCCAGTCGAGCTCCATCGCGTCGAGCTCCCGGCGCAGGAGCCCGCAGACCGCGGCCTGGTCGGTCGAGGAGCCCGTCATCCGCGCGCCCGCAGGGCGGCGGCCGCCGGCGAACCGGTCATCGCGTTGGCGTAGACGCCGAGCAGGCGGGCGGCCGTCGCGGACCAGCCGAACCGGCCGGCGTGCTCGACCGCCCCGTCACCGAGGCGGCGGCGCAGGTCGTGGTCGGTGATCAGGCGGTGCAGGGCGGCGGCGTAGTCGTGCGGGTCGTGGCCCTTCACCAGCAGGCCGGACTCGCCCGCGGACACCGCGGTCCGCAGACCACCGACGGAGGCGGCGACCACGGGCGTCCCACAGGCCTGCGACTCGACGGCCACCAGCCCGAACGACTCGGAGTACGAGGGGACGACGGTGACGTCCGCGGCCTGGTACCAGCGCACGAGTTCGGGCTGGGGCAGGGCGGGGATGAAGCGCACCAGGTCGCTGATCCCCAGCTCGACCGCCATCTTCTGCAGCAGCTCGGGCTCGGCGGTGCCGGACCCGCTCGGCCCGCCGACGACGGCCACCATCGTCCGCTGCCGGCGGGCGAGATCCCCGTCGACCAGCTTGGCGACCGCGGCGAGCAGGACGTCCGGCGCCTTGAGCGGCTGGATGCGGCCCACGAACAGGATCACGTCGTCGGTGTCCGCGATGCCGAGCTCGACGCGCGCGGCGGAGCGGCGGCCGGGAACGAAGACGTCGAGGTCGACGCCGGGCGAGACCACGTCCACCCGGCCGGGGTTCGCGCCGTAGAGGTCGACGAGCTGCTCCGCCTCCTCGGCGGTGTTGGCGACGAGCCGGTCCGCGGCGTCGACGACCTGGGTCTCGCCGATGATCCGGGCCGCCGGCTCCGGAATGTCGCCCTCGGCGAGTGTGGCGTTCTTCACCTTCGCCATCGTGTGCATGGAGTGCACGAGCGGAATTCCCCACCGCTCGGCGGCCAGCCAGCCCACCTGACCGGAGAGCCAGTAGTGGGAGTGGACGAGGTCGTAGTGCCCCGGGTCGCGGGTCGCCTCGGCCCGCAGGACGCCCGTCGTGAAGGCGCACAGCTGGGCCGGCAGGTCCTCCTTCGCGAGCCCTTCGAAGGGCCCGGCGGTGACGTGACGGACCGTGACTCCCGGTGCCATCTCGACCACGGGCGGTAAGTCCGACGAGGTCGTACGCGTGAAGATCTCGACCTCGACGCCCGCCTGGGCGAGCCGTTTGGCGACCTCGACGACGTAGACGTTCATCCCGCCGGCGTCACCCGTCCCCGGTTGGTCCAGGGGCGAGGTGTGCACGGAGAGAGTCGCGACACGGCGCGGCATGACGCCGGCGACCGGCAGGACGCGCACTCGAGAACCTCCCCGATCGATCCGGAACCCCGCTACGGCAACCGCCGCAGATCTTCCCGCATTCCGGTCAACCGAACAGCATCGCAAGGCGTCGTACGTGATGTGGACGAAATCCCACATCTGGTGCAAATCGCACATTCCGCATAGCGTGCCCTTCACCAGAGGTGAACTTCGCTCTGGTTAGCAAGCATCAAGGAGTCGGCAAATGGCCACGAACCGTAAGCGCGCTGCCCTCGTCGGGCTGGCATCGAGCACCCTGCTGGGCGCGACGCTGATCGCCCTCCCCTCGGAGGCGTCGGCCCGCCCGAGCGTCTGCAACAAGGGCCGCGTCATCTGCGTCAACAAGTCGACGCGCCAGCTGGCGTTCGTGGTCAACGGCCGGACGGTCATCTCCATGTCCGCCCGGTTCGGCTCCTCGCGGACGCCGACCCGCAACGGCCTGTTCTCGGTGTACTGGAAGAACCGGAACCACGTGTCGAGCCTCTACGGCAGCGCGATGCCGTTCTCGATGTTCTTCAGCGGCGGCCAGGCGATCCACTACTCGTCGGACTTCGCCCGCCGCGGCTACTCCGGGGCCTCCCACGGCTGCGTGAACACCCGCGACTACGCCGCCACCCGCGCCCTGTTCGACTCGGTGCGCGTCGGCGACAAGGTGTACGTGCACTACTAGGCCGACCCGGGACACCTAGGGACGGTACGGACGCGTACGCGGTGACGGGGGGCCGCGTCGCGTTTACGCCATGTACACACCTAACGCACGGCTGACACGCGGGTGATCGTTAAAACCGGTCCGGGAAAATGGCAATTAAGCCTGAGGGTGTCTCACCTTCTGCCGAACACTTCGGGGTACCGCACGTTCCCCGAAAGGTTCCCCGATGGCGTCGAAGTCCTTCCGCGCGACCATGGCCGGCGCGCTCTGCACCACCCTGCTCGGCGCCGGTCTGGTGACGGCGAGCCCGGCCGAGGCCAAGCGCGCCATGCCGCGCACCTGCTACACCGGCAAGATCATCTGCGTCGACAAGTCGAAGCGCGTGGTCCGGCTGGTGAACAAGGGCAAGATCAGCGTTCGCCTCGACGCGCGGTTCGGGTCCTCGCGCACACCGACCCGCAACGGCATGTTCCGCGTGTACTGGAAGAGCCGGAACCACGTCTCGTCCCTGTACGGCAGCGCAATGCCGTTCTCGCTGTTCTTCAGCGGCGGCCAGGCCATCCACTACTCGTCGGACTTCGCCCGCCGCGGCTACTCCGGCGCCTCCCACGGCTGCGTGAACACCCGCGACTACTCGCGCATGCGCAAGCTGTTCGACCGCACCCCGACCGGGACGCGGGTCTACATCTACTGGTAGCCCCGGCCGGGAAGGCGCCCAGAAATCTCTCAGTAGGAGCCCGCGCGATCGCCACGTAGAATCGGCGTCGGCCGTCCGTTGCACCACCACGGGCGGCCGATGTCGTCTTACGAGGGCGGGGGATTTCGTCTCTTATGCGTCGGGTGCAGGTCCGCCACGTCCGGCTCAGCGCTGTCCTGGCGCTGCTCACCGCCGCGTCGCTGACCGGTGGCCTCGCACAGGCCGGTCCGGCCGCGGCCGACCCGCTCCCGCCGCCGCTCGGTCCGGCGCAGTCCGAGCCCGCGGAGCCCGAGCCCTCGCAGGTCGACACGACCGAGGACAAGCCGATCCGCCCCGGCGAGGGCGACCCGATTCTCGCCGCCGGCGACCGAGGCAAGGCGGTCAAGGTCCTGCAGGTCCGCCTGCAGCGCGTCGGCGTGCGGGACATGCCGACGACCGGTCGCTACGGCAAGGAGACCGTCGCACAGGTGAAGGCCTTCCAGAAGCAGCTGAAGTTCGCCCGCACCGGCGCCGTCGACGAGGCGACGCTGAAGGCGCTCGAGGCCCGCACCGGCAAGGTCGATCAGATCGCCCTCGCCACCGGCGCGGACAAGCCGTACGGCGGCCGGCTGCCGGCGAGCTGCCAGCACGGCAAGGTGGTCTGCGTCGACCAGCGCGCACGGACCGTGCGCTGGGTCGTGAACGGCAAGGTGAAGATGCGCCTCGACGCCCGGTTCGGGTCGGCCGAGACCCCCACCCGGGAGGGCGTCTTCGTCGTCCAGCGCAAGAGCCGGGACCACGTCTCCACGCTGTACCACACGTCGATGCCGTTCGCGCTGTTCTTCGACGGCGGCCAGGCCGTGCACTACTCGCCGGACTTCGCCCGCCGCGGGTACGCCGGCGCCTCGCACGGCTGTGTGAACACCCGGGACTACAACGCGATGAAGACGCTGTTCGGCCGCGCGAAGCTCGGCGACCGCGTCGTCGTCTACACGAGCCGCTCGCCGGAGCAGCTCAAGAAGAGCAAGAAGAAGTAGCTACCAGCCGCCGGTGCCGCGAGGCTTGCGACCGCCGCCCCCGCGGGGCCCGCGGTAGGTCTGCACGGCCGGGCGGACGTCGAGGATGTAGATCAGCGCGATCACGGTCGCCGCGATGACGAACGTGAACGTCACGTTCGAGAGCAGCAGGGTGCAGCCCGACGCGACGCCGGTGAGGATCAGCCAGAACTGCTTGGTCTTCTTCCCGGCCGCGACGAACGCGTTCGTCGGCCGGATCAGGCAGTCGAGGAACGCGTAGAGGTGCAACGCGAACAGGGCCAGGGTCCCGAGGCCGGCCGCCGACTCCGGTGGCAGGAACCAGATCTCCACGCCCACACCCTTCCGGTCCCACCCACTGGCCGCTGCGACTGCAACGCCTTCCCGGGAAGCCTAACGAAACACCCGGTCGGGAGCCGGGTGCGGCTCCCGACCGGGTGTCGGGTCGTACATCTGACCCCTGGTCAGGGGTCGGGAGATCGATCAGACGATCGGTCCAGGAAAGGTCACTCGCCGGCCTTGTCCGCGGCCGCGTTGGCAGCGCTGCGGGCCTTGGTGGCCGTCTTACGGGCCGAGGTGGCGGTGGTCTTGGCCGCGGTGGCGGTCTTCTTGGCGCCCTCGGTGGCGGTGCCACGGACGTTGCGGGCCTTGCTGATCGTGGTCTTGGCCTGCTCGACCAGGTCCTTGGTGGACTTCTGGGTACGAACGCGCTTGAGGATGTCCTCGCCGCGCTTGGCCAGCTCCTCGTAGCGCTCGTCGGCGGCCTTGACCTGCGTGTCGACGCGGTCGGTCAGCTTGTCACCGATCTTGCGGGCCTCCTTGGGGAGGTCGACGAGCTTCTCGGCGAACTGCTTCGGCAGCTTGGTGGCGCGCTCACGCAGACCCGCGTCCTCGGCGGTCGGACGGAGGCTCTTGACCTTCTCGACGGCCAGGTCGCCGACGCCGGCGAAGGCGTAGAGCGGCTTCGGGCCGGTCAGGGTCTTGGCGAGGTCGGTGTAGGTCTTGCGGATCTCGGCGGTGCTGGCCATGACTGGCTCCCTCTCACTTCGGTTCGGCCGGCTCGGCACCGGCTGCGGTGTCGGACTCGGGTCCGGCCGTCAGCTCGTTCTCTCTGCGGAACGAGTCGTACACGTCCAGGAGCACGCTCTTCTGTCGCTCGGACAGGTGCGGATCGGCGAGGACGACCGTGGCGTACTCACTGCTGGAGTCGTCCCGTTCGTCGAGGATCCCCGCGTGCATGTAGAGCTGCTCCGCCGAGATCCGCAGCCCCTTGGCGAGCTGCTGCAGGATCTCCGCGGACGGCTTGCGCAGCCCACGTTCGATCTGGCTGAGGTAGGGGTTGGAGACCCCCGCAACCGCCGCCAGCTGACGGATCGACAGCTTGGCGCTCTTGCGTTGCTCCCTCAGGTACTCCCCGAGGCCGCCGGGAAGCGTTGCCATGACGCCATGCTCGCGCAGGGTGCTAACAATTGCAAGCACGCAGGCAGCACTTCGGCCGTGAGGTGAATCTCAGGCCGCGAACCCGAGGAACCGGCGCGTGTCCGGGCCGGTGATCGGGGGCCGCTGCGCGAGGTGCGCGAGCGTCGCGGCGCGTTCGACGAGCTCGGCGTTGTCGCGCACCGGGCGGCCCTTCGCGAACGTCACGGTGTCCTCCAGCCCCACGCGCAGGTGTCCGCCGGCCGCGAGCGCGGCGAACGCGACGGGCAGCGCGGAGCGGCCGATGCCGGTCGCGGAGAACGTCGCCCCGGCGGGCAGCGCACCGACGACCGCGACCAGCGTCGCCGCGTCGCCCGGCATGCCGCCCGGGACGCCCATCACGAGGTCGGCGTGGACGCGGCCGTTGGGCGGCGGGCCGTAGGTGTCGAGCAGGCGGCGCAGCGTCGCGACGTGACCGAGGTCGAACAGCTCGAACTCCGGCACCACGCCGAGGTCCTGCGCCCTGCGGTAGAGCTCGACGATCAGCGACCACGGGTTCGAGAAGACCTCGTCGCCGAAGTTCACGGTGCCGCAGGTGAGCGAGCAGGAGTCCGGCCGGGCGTCGAGGACGGCCAGGCGCGACTCGAAGGAGTCGGTGACCCCGCCGCCGGTGGAGAGCTGGACCAGCAGGTCGGTCTCGGCGCGGATCGCCGCGACCGCCTCGGAGAGCCGGCCGACGTCGAGACACGAGCGGTCCTGCTCGTCCCGCAGGTGGACGTGGATCATCCCCGCCCCGGCGGCGGCGCACGCCTTCGCGGTGGTCACCAGTTCGTCGAGGGTCGTCGGCAGGTTCGGGTGCTCGGCCTTGGCCAGCTCCGCACCCGTGGGCGCGACGGTGATCAGGGTGCCGTGGGGAATCTGCGCGGACATGTGAACCACAATCGCAGGATGCGAGCAGTGGTGCAGCGAGTCAGCCGGGCGAGTGTCACCGTCGACGGCCGGATCGTCGGCGCGATCGAGACCCCGGGCCTGTGCGCCCTGGTCGGCGTCACCCACGACGACACCCCGGCGATCGCGGACAAACTGGCCGAAAAGCTGTGGGGCCTGCGGATCCTGGACGGCGAGAAATCCTGCTCCGACCTCGACGCCCCGCTGCTCGTCGTCAGCCAGTTCACGCTCTACGGCGACGCCCGGAAGGGCCGCCGTCCCACCTGGATCGCCGCCGCCCCCGGCCCGGTCGCCGAGCCGCTGGTCGACGCCGTCGTCACCGGCCTCCGCTCCCGCGGCGCCACCGTCGCGACCGGCGTCTTCGGCGCCGACATGAAGGTCGAGCTCGTCAACGACGGCCCCTTCACCGTCCTCCTCGACCTCTGACCCCGGGGCCCGCGCACCCGCTCTGTCAACAAAGGGTGACACCCCTTACTGCGCAGTAAGGGGTGTCACCCTTTCTTGACAGTCGTCCCCGCGCCGACGGCGAAGCGGATCTGACGGGTCATCGGGTCGGCGGTGACGAGGCGGGCGTCGACGGGGTCGCCGAGCGGCAGGTCGGGGCCCTCGACCTTCGCCTCGACGTACGGGTCCGCGACGACGAGAGTGCCGGAGCTCCGGTCGTTGTTGGTCGCGACGACGGTGCCCCCGAACGTCTCGCCGACGCGCTGGGCGAGCAGGCCCGCCTCGACGAGGTTGAGCACCTCGGCGGAAAAGGAGTTCACCGCGCGGCCGCCCTCGCGCATCCGGTCCGGCAGGCCGGGCAGGGCGGCGCGGACCCACTCCGGGACCTCGGCACCCGCGCAGACCGCGAGGCAGACCTCGGCGGCGTAGCGGTCCGCCAGTCGGCGGAGCGGGGCGGTGACGTGTGTGTAGGGCGCAGCGATCGCCGCGTGCTCCGCGTCGGCGGGAGCGGCCACGCCGCCCGCGGCGTCGAAGGCGACATAGCCCGCGCCGCGGAACAGCGTCGTGCACGCCCGCAGCATGGCCGGGGCGCGCGGCGCGGCCGGGTCGATCGCGCGGACGAACTCCGGGTACGGCTGGCCGGCCGGCCACTCGAACCCGAGGGCGTGGGCGCGGCGGCGCAGTTCCGCGACCGCGTCGTCCTCCGGCGGCGGGAGGGTCCGCAGCACGCCGATCCCGGCGTCGAGCATGAGGCGCGCGGCGGCGGTGCCGGTCAGCAGCGAGAGCTGGGCGTTCCACGTCTCGACCGGCGTCTGCAGCCGGGCCCGCAGGCGCCACCCGTCCCCGTTCGCGACGTCGACGACCTGTTCGGGCAGCGGGAGGCTCACCCCGCCGCGACGCCGTTCGGCCGCCAGCCGGAGCTCCCCGAGCGCCCGCAGCCGCTCGATCGCCGGGTCGGCAGTCCCGGCGTCCACCTGCGCCTGCACGGTGTCGTAGGCCAGCTTCGCGCGCGATCGGACCATCGCCCGCTCCACCCGCGTCTCGACGAGCTCACCACCCTCGTCGAGATCGAGGGTCCAGAGCACGGCCGGTCGGTCGACGTCCGGCAGCAGGCTCGCCGCGCCCTCGGAGAGCTCCGGCGGGTGCAGCGGCAGCCGCCGGTCCGGGGCGTAACGGGTCTCCACGCGACGCTGGGACTCGAGGTCGACCGGGTCGCCGGCGCGGACGAACGCGGCGACGTCCGCGATCGCGTAGTGCAGCCGGAAACCCGCACCACGCGTCTCGATCGCGAAGGCCTGGTCAAGGTCCAGCGACGTCTCCGGGTCGAGGGTGACGAGCTCGACGTCACGGCGGTCCGCTCGGTCACCGACGTCGGCCGCGCCGGCTCGCTCCGCCGCCGCGAGCACCTCGGACGGGAAGGCCACCGGCGCCTGCAGGTCCGCCGTCAGCTTCTCGAACGCCGGCGGGTACCAGGGCGGCAGAGCCGCGACGGCAATCTTCGGTCGTGGCACCTGACAGCCCGTCAGACCTCAGGCTTCGACGACGACTTCAGCGGCCGCGGCCACTCCGCCGGCCAGCAGGGGCGCGTCGTACGGGGTGTTCCGCTTGATGACGCCGAGCGCGATCGGCCCGAACTCGTAGTGCCGGGCCGAGCTGCCGACGAAACCGATCGCCCGGCCGTCGAGGGTGATCTCGGCACCGTGGGGCGGCAGTTCGAGGTCGCTGCCGTCGAGGTGGAGGAACACCATCCGCCGCGGCGGGCGACCGAGGTTGTGGACCCGGGCCACCGTCTCCTGGCCGCGGTAGCAGCCCTTGTTCAGGTGCACGGCCGGTTCGAGCAGGCCGAGCTCGTGCGGGATTGTCCGGTGATCGGTCTCGAAGCCGAGCCGCGGCACGCGCGCCGCGATGCGCAGGGCCTCGTGCGCCCACACCCCGGCGAGCGGCCCGAGGGCGTCGGCCAGCCGGGCGCGCGGGACGAGCACCTCGCGGCCGGCGTACTCGCCGAGCGCCTCGGCCGGCCGTGCGTGGTGCCAGGCGTGCTCCTTGCCGGGAACGTCCGCGCCACCGGCGGGGACCCACACGGCGGCCCAGTCCGCCGTCACGTCCGCGACCTCGACACGCAGCAGGAACCGCATCCGGTCGAGGAACGCGACGAGTTCCGGCGCCGTGCGGGGTTCGACGGTGATCCACGCGGCCTCGCCGTCGTCGACGAGGTGCAGGTCGTGCTCGATGTGCCCGTGCGGGCTCAGGACCAGCGCCTGGGCCGGCGTGCGCGGGGCGAGGTCGGACAGGTGCTGCGTGGTCAGCGAGTGCAGCCAGGTCAGCCGGTCCGGGCCGGAGACCCGGACGACGCCGCGGTGCGAGAGGTCGACCGCGGCCCTCCCGAGCGCGAGGTCGCGCTGCTCGCCGTAGGGGTCGCCGTAGTGGGCCGCGACACCGGCGTCCGGGCCGTCCGCAGCCACGGCCCCGGGACGGGTGAGCAGGGGCGAGGTGAGAACGTCGGTCGACACGTCCCCCACTGTATGCAGCCCTCGTCCGCGACGCCGGGTCAGAGGTCGCGCGCGAGGATCTGCTCGGTGCGGGTGGCATCGTACGGGAACGGGCCGGGCTCGGACTCGAGCGTGAAACCGTGCCGCTCGTACAGCGCGCGGGAGGCCACCAGCCCGCTGCACGTCCAGAGCAGCATCCGCCGGTAGCCGACCTCGGTCGCGAACTCCAGGCAGGCCCGGATCAGTGCCAGCCCGACGCCGCGACCCCGGGCCTCGGGCTCGGCGAGGAAGAAGCGCAACTGCGCCGTCTCGTCGTCCTTGCGCGCGCACGCGATCGACCCGACCGGTGCGCCGCCGAGCTCGGCGATCCAGACCGCTTCGCGGGCCGGGTCGAAGTTCTCCGCCAGTTCACCGACGGCGTGGGCGACGTACGCCTCGTAGTCGGTGCCCCAGCCGTACTCGGCGAAGTACAGCGCACCGTGGCGGGAGACGATCCAGCCCCAGTCACCGGGCCGCGGCCCGCGCAGCTGCACGTCACTCATGGGGATGATGACCCGTCAGATTCTGGCCGCGACAGTCCCCGCACCGGCCGTAGATCGCGAAGTGCTCGAGGTCGACCTCGAACCCCTGCGTCTCCAGCAGGGTCGCGGTCAGCGAGGTCGCCACCGTCGACTCGACCTGCGACACCGCCCCGCAGTCCCGGCACACCAGGTGCAGGTGGTGCGAGTGCCCGGCCGGGTGGTACGACGGCGCCCCGTGCCCGAGGTGCGCGTGCCGGACGAGGCCGAGCTCCTCGAGCAGCTCCAGCGTCCGGTAGACCGTCGAGATGTTGATCCCGCTCGCGGTCTCCTGCACCCGGGCGCAGACCTGCTCGGGCGTCGCGTGCTCGAGATCGTTGACCGCGGCCAGGACGAGTTCGCGCTGCGGCGTCAGGCGGTAGCCCTTCTCCCGCAGCATCGTGCGCCAGTCCTGGCTCATGTCCTCACTCCGCCGGGACCCGCTTGAGGGCGGCGGAGATGTGCGGCTGGAGCTGCTCGCCCATGGCCTCCATCTCGTAGACCCACATCAGCTCGCCCTTCACCAGGCCGTAGAGCCGGTGGCCGCGCCGGTAGTCCTTCGCGGACTCGACCTTCATCACCCCGGTCGTCGCGAACTCGATCCGCGGCCCGCGGATCTCCCCGATCATCGCCTCCAGGAAGCCGGTCGGGTGGGAGAGCAGCACCTCGAGCGGCGTGCCCTCCTGGTCCTCCCGCTTGTCGTCCGGACGGGGACGCCAGAAACCGGTCTCCATGTTCAGCGGACCGAGCTCGTTGCCGGCCTGGTCGATCTCCCAGGACCGCGAGGTGTAGTGGACGAACGGCTTGCCGTTCTGCTCGAACTCGACGCGCTGGCGGAACAGGCGGCGCTGGATCGTCGGGTACTCGACGACGCCCTCGCCCTCCCAGACACCGAGCAGGAACGCGAGCGGCATGTTAGCCGGATGCAGGTTCGGCGGAATCTCGAACACCGCGCGAGTCTACGGTCGAAGCCCGCTCGATACGTTGACCGTATGGCTCGTTCCCTGGTCGTCAAGGTCACCGCGGGCGCGGACGCCCCCGAACGGTGCGCCCAGGCCTTCACCGTCGCCTCCGTCGCCGCCGCCTCGGGGCTCGACGTCTCGCTCTGGCTCACCGGCGAGAGCTCGTGGTTCGCCCTCCCGGGCAAGGCCGCGGACTTCGACCTGCCCCACTCCGAGCCGCTGGAGACCCTGCTCGCGACCGTGCTGGAGCTCGGCCGCGTCACCCTCTGCACCCAGTGCGCGGCGCGACGGGACATCGGCCCCGACGACGTGCTGGACGGTGTCCGCATCGCCGGGGCCGCTGTCTTCGTCGCCGAGTCCTGCGCCGACGACACTCAGGCCCTCGTCTACTGACCCGCCCCTTCCCCCACGAAAGCGCACATCCGTACGCGATTTTGTCGGATTCGGCGTACGCAACTGCGCTTTCGCGGGTACCGCTGGACGGGTGGGCGCACCGTTATCCACAGATCGCGGGTGGGGGCGAGCGGGCAACGGAGAAATCGGCGACGCTTCCGCGCCATGTGGATCCCTCGTGAACCGGCACCGGAACCCGTCGAGGCCCTCCGACGGAAAGAGGCGCTCGACGCCGGGATGAAGCGGCGTCACCTGGAGGACCGACGGCGGCATCGCCGCGTCGCGCGAGGGTTGTGGGTCCCCAGCGACGTGCCCGACAACCTGTGGCAGCGATGCGGGGCGCTGCGCGCCGGGCTGCCCCGAGATGCGGTGTTCAGCCACTACACGGCCGCGTCGCTGTACCGGGTGCCGGTGCCCGACGAGCCGCTGATCCACGTCTGCACGATGCAGCCCGTCGAGCCGCGGATCGGGGGCGTGGTCGCCCACCGCATTCTCACTCTCGGCGAAGGCGACTCCTGTTGGTTGCGCGGCCTGCGCGTGACGACGCCGGGCCGTACGTTCCTGGACCTGGCCGCCCGTCTCGACCTGCTCTCCCTCGTCATCGCGGGTGACGGACTGGCAGGTCGGGCCCAGAACGGTGTCGCGGACCTGCGGGTGGCGGTCGAAGCCGGAGTCGGCCGCCGCGGCGTCAAGCTCGCGCGCGCCGCGCTCCCGCTGCTCGATCCGGCGTCGAAGTCCCCGATGGAATCGCGGCTGCGCTTCCTCGTCGTCACGGCCCTCCTCGGCCCGGTGCTGGTGAACAAGCCCGTCTTCGACGACGCCGGCGAGATGTTCGCCGAACCGGATCTGCAGTTCGCCGAGTTCAAGATCGCGATCGAGTACGAAGGGGATCACCACCACCTCGACGAGGGGCAGTGGCGTCGCGACATCAAACGCGACGAGCTCTACCGCGTCCACGGGTGGATCCTGATCAAGGTCACGAAGATGGACCTGCTGGTCCGCCCGGCAACCGTGATCGAGCGCATCCGCGACGCGCTCATCAGCCGCGGTTGGCGTCGCCCGTAGACCCGCCGCCCGCGCCCCCGTACCCCACGTCCACCTGAGGACGCACGAAAGCGCAGTCCCGTACGGAAGATTGGCGATTTCGCGTACGCAACTGCGCTTTCGTGGGAGAGCCGGGAGTTTTAGAGGACGACCTCGACCTCCGCGATCTCGCCCCGGGTGGCGACGACCGCGCGGTCGACGGAGGCCCCGGGGGCGAGGGTGCGCAGGGTCCAGTCCCCCGGTCCCGCGAAGAAGCGGAACTGGCCGGTCGCCGAGGTCGGGACCTCGGCGGTGAACTCACCGGTGCGGTCGAGGAGCCGGACGTAGGCGTTCGGGACGCCGATGCCGTCGCGGGTGACGATCCCCTGGATGATCGCCTCCTTGCCGACGTCGACGTTGGCCGGCAGGGCCGGACCGCCCGGGGTCGCGCCGCACATCAGGACACCCCTCCGTCCGGGCCGCCCGGCTCGTCGCCGAGCGCGATCGGGACGCCGACGAGCGCGCCGTACTCGGTCCAGGAGCCGTCGTAGTTGCGGACGCTGGTCTGCCCGAGGAGCTCGTGCAGGACGAACCACGTGTGGGCCGAGCGCTCGCCGATGCGGCAGTAGACGACGGTGTCCTTGCTGAAGTCCAGGCCCGCGTCGCCGTAGAGCGTGCGCAGCTCGTCGTCGGACCGGAAGCTGCCGTCGTCGTTCGCGGTCTTCGACCACGGGACGTTCACCGCCGTCGGGATGTGACCCGGGCGCTGCGAACCCTCCTGGGGCAGGTGCGCCGGGGCGAGGATGCGCCCCGCGTACTCGTCCGGCGACCGGACGTCGATGAGGTTCAGCGTCCCGATCGCGTTCACCGCGTCGTCCCGGTACGCACGGATGGCCGGGTCCTGCTCCTTCGCCCGGTACTGCGTCGCCGGACGGGTCGGCACCTCGGTGACGAGCTCGCGGGAGTCCAGCTCCCACTTCTTGCGCCCACCGTCGAGGAGCTTCACGTCCGCGTGGCCGTAAAGCTTGAAGTACCAGTACGCGTAAGCGGCGAACCAGTTGTTGTTGCCGCCGTACAGGACGACGGTGTGCTCGTTGCCGATGCCCCGCTCGGAGAGCAGCTTCTCGAACTGCTCCTTGTTCACGAAGTCGCGGCGGACCGGGTCCTGGAGGTCGTCCTTCCAGTCGATCCGGACGGCGTTACGGATGTGGCCCTTGTCGTAGGCGGCGGTGTCCTCGTCGACCTCGACGATCACGACGTTGGGGTCGTCGATCCGGGCCTCGACCCAGTCGGCGTCGACGAGCGCGTCAGCGCGGCTCATGGCAGATGTCCTTCCACAGCGGAATGCAGGAAATGTCGCGGCAGCGCGCCAGAGCGAATCGGCGCGCGATGTGGTGAGCGCGAGAAGAGAACGGAGGCGGCGTCAGGCGCAGAGACACAAGCACGTGGCCACGCGGCACAGGTCGACCGCGCGCCGTTTGGTCAGAACTGCAGGCCGGCACACAGGGTCCATGCTACGTACGGACGCGGCCGGGTGCGGACGTGACCTCGCGCACGGGCCCCCAGAGCCCCCAGGCCCCGGTGAAGTCCTCGCTGGAGAGCTGCAGGTCCTCGCCGTCGAAGCTGAACTCGATGCCGGCCTCGGTCGGCTTGATCCGGATGTTCAGACCCTTGGGGATCTCGCGCAGGGGGTAACGGATGTCCGGGATCAGCCCGGACACGGGCGCCGCCACACCGTCGACGCTGACCTGTTCCGGGCGGATCAGCAGTTCGTTGCCGACGATCCGGGGCTTCCCGGTCGCCGACGCGGTGCGCGTCTGCCCGGCGATCCGGACGTCCCCGCTGATCTTCACCAGGTTGTTGCCGCCGTAGGACACCCGGTAGCCACCCGCGGCCTCGGACGCGGCCGCGTACGAGATGCGCCCACCACCCGACAGCGAGTCGACGTGCGCCCCGGAGCCCTTGCGCTGAACGCCCGTCAGGACCGCACTGATGCGCTCGACGCGGATCTGACCGGCGTCGGCGTCGCGGATGTCGACATCGACGTCGTCGAACTTCTGGCTGATCAGCTGCGGCAGGAACGGGAAGCCCTTGATGTCGACCGACGGCTCGTCCGGCGTCGACAGGCTGGACTGAATCTGGCCGGCGACGATCTTCTGCACGACGTACTGCCCGCCGCGGTCCGCGACGAGCAGGAGCACGACGAGGACGACGGCGCTGACGAGCCAGAACCGGGGACGGAACATCGGGCTATCCCACCAGCAGGCGGCCGAGTACGTACGCGGCAGGGGCGGCGAGGACCAACGGGAGCGCGGATCCCATCACCAGGACCGCCTCCCCCGAGCGGCGGGCCTGCCGGGCGGCCTGGCGGCGGGCCTGCCGGCCCGCGGCGCGACCGGTAGCGGCCGGAGCACCGGCGGCGGCGCGCGCGGCCTCGGCGGCGACGTCGTAGGCGGTGAACGTGGCGGCACGCCGGCCCATCACCGCGAGCACCGCGGCCCCGGCGGCGATGCCGAGCGTGTAGCCCGCGTCCATGTCCCCGACGGCGAAGCCGGCGCCCGCCCCCGCTGCGGTTCCGACGGCGAGGGCCAGCGGGTCGGCGACCGCGGCCGCCAGCGGCGACGCGACGACGGCCGACGCCGCGCCCGCGGCCACGATCGCCGTGATCGTCACCGCCTCCCCGTGGGTGGCGGCGCGCTCGGCGACCAGGGCCGCGGCGACCACCGACAGCGTGATCGCCATCAGGATCGCGGTCAGGGACGCGGTGACGCGGCCCTTCTTGTCCTTGCGCGTGAACTGGTGGATCAGGGCCAGGACGAGCGCCGGGCCGAGCACCCCGGCCAGCGGACCGAGCGAGATGTCCGAACCGCGTTCGAGCATCGCGGCGTCCGCCGCCGCGCCCGACCCGATCGCGAGCAGTGCCCCGACCTCCTTGCCGGGGACGTCGACGATCGCGAACCAGCCGACGACCAGCAGGATCTGGGCGAGCAGGACGGCGACCGCGAGCGCGGTCTGGCCGAGCAGCGAGGCGCCGGCGCCGACGGCGGCGACGACGACGGCGAGCAGGGGGCCGGTCACCCGCCGGCGAACGGGGGCAGGACCTCGACGACGCCGCCCTCGGGCAGCTTCACCTCGGCGTGGTCCCGGGTGCCGACGGGGTCGGAGTCCACCACGAACGAGCAGACGCCGATCACCCGCGCGAAGTCCGGCCCGTGGGCCGCGCGGGCGGCGTCGAGCGCCTCCGCCAGCGTCGCCGCGTCGTACGGCTCACTGTCGGTGCCGGCCGCCGCCTTCGCGGCGGCCCAGTAGCGGATCGTCCCCTGTGCCATTTGTCCATCCTGCCTGGCGCGGGCCGCTCCGGCGAGAGCCACCCCACAGACGCAGTACGGCGCAGTTCACACCGACGAAACACGGAGCGTGTTCTCTGGTCTCTTCCAGCGGCAACGGCGCCCCACGGATGTGGGATTCTTGAACTCGGTCACCAGCGCGTAACAGCGCCGCCCCGGAGGAGGCCACTCACCGGTGAGCACCCTGCTGCTGCTGTCGAACTCGATGCAACCCTCCGCCGAGGTCCTGCCCGCCCTGGGCCTGCTGCTGCACAACGTGCGGGTCGCCCCCGCCGAGGTCAGCGCCCTCCTCGACACCCCGCCCGTGGACGCCGTGCTCATCGACGGCCGCCGCGACCTGCCCCAGGTCCGCAGCCTGTGCCGGCTGATCCGGACCACGGGGATCGACTGCCCCCTCCTGCTCGTCGCGACCGAGGGCGGCCTCGCCGCCGCCACCGCCGACTGGGGCGTGGACGACGTCGTGCTGAACACCGCCGGCCCGGCCGAGGTGGAGGCCCGGCTGCGGCTCGCGATCGGCCGCCTCGCCGCCGCCGCGGCCGACGACGGGCCGGACGAGATCCGCAGCGGCGACCTCGTCATCGACGAGGCGACCTACACGGCGAAGGTCCGCAACCGGTTCCTCGACCTCACGTTCAAGGAGTTCGAGCTCCTGAAGTTCCTGGCCCAACACCCGGGCCGCGTGTTCACCCGCGCCCAGTTGCTGCAGGAGGTCTGGGGCTACGACTACTTCGGGGGCACCCGCACCGTCGACGTCCACGTCCGGCGCCTGCGGGCCAAGCTCGGCAGCGAGCACGAGTCGCTGATCGGGACGGTCCGCAACGTCGGGTACCGGTTCGTCGTGCCGAACTCGCCCTCGGGCCGCGGCAACGACATCCCCACCGACCTCGACCTCGACATGGCCGGCGACTCCGACGGCGGGGACGACGACCCCGACCCGGCGCCCGACCGGACCGCGGTGGCCCCGCCCGAGCAGCGTGGGGGCGGCGGGCCCTCCTGAACACCCGGGCTCGCCCGGGCGATCTAGGGTGACGGCCCATGGCCGGAACCACCGAACTCGGACCCCCGGACGCCGCCACCCGCGCCGCGATCGCGGACCTCGCGGCCGCGGCCGGGGCCGTCGACGGGCGTGAGCCGTTCACCGAGCAGACCCGTCTCGTGCTGGCCCAGAGCGCGGACGCCGCCGGCGTCGTGCACGCGGTGCGACGCGACGGGACCGGCCGCGTCGTCGGCTACGCCCAGCGCGACGCCGCGGGCACGACCGAGCTCGCGGTCCACCCCGACGCGCGGCGCGCCGGCCACGGGCACGCGCTGCTGACGGCCCTGCCGGGCGCCCCCGCGCTGCGGGTCTGGGCGCACGGGCCGCATCCCGCCGCGGGGCCCCTGGCCGCCGCGGTCGGCCTCACGCCGGTCCGAGAACTGTGGCGGATGCGCCGTCCGCTCCCGCTCGACCCGGACGCCGACCCGCCCGGCCCCGTGCCGCTGCCCGACGGCGTGCGGGTCCGGACGTTCGAGGTCGGCCGCGACGAGGACGCCTGGCTCGCCCTGAACGCGACCGCGTTCGCCGCCCACGGCGAGCAGGGCCGGCTGACCCGCGCCGACCTCGACGCCCGGATCGCCACCGACTGGTTCTCGGCCGCCGGGTTCTTCCTGGCCGAACGCAGCGAACCCGGTGGCGTCCGGCTCGTCGGCTTCCACTGGACGAAGATCCACCCGGCCGCGGGCGCGGAGCCGGCCGCCGGGGAGATCTACGTCCTCGGCGTCGACCCCGGCGAGCAGGGCAACGGGCTCGGCCGGTCGCTGTCCCGGATCGGGCTGCGCCACCTCGCCGACCAGAGCCTGGGATCGGTCCTGCTGTACGTCGACGCCGACAACACCTCCGCCGTCGCCGTCTACACCCGCCTCGGGTTCCGCACCGAGGCCGTGAGCGTGATGTACGCAGCCGCCGAAACCGTGTGACGCTATGTCCGTGACTGCCGCCTCGGCCTCGGGACCCTCGTCCGGCGCGCTGCGCAGCGTGCCGCCCCCGCCGCCCGACGAGCTCGAACTCGGTCCCGAGGCGTTCCTCGACCGCGAGGCGAGCTGGCTGGAGTTCAACTCCCGGGTCCTGGAGCTCGCGGAGGACCAGACCCTCCCGCTGCTGGAGCGCGTCCGCTTCCTCGCGATCTTCGCCTCGAACCTCGACGAGTTCTTCATGGTCCGCGTCGCCGGGCTCAAGCGCCGCATCGCGGCCGGGGTCGCCGTCACCTCCACCAGCGGGCTCGCGCCGCTGGAGATCCTCGAGCAGATCTGGGCCCGGTCCGGCGAGCTCGCCCAGCGCGCGGCCCGGTGCTTCCGCCGCGACCTGCTGGTTCGCCTGGCCGACGAGAACATCAACATCCTGCGCTGGGACGAGCTCACCGACGAGGAGCAGAACACCCTCCACGGGCTGTTCCGGGACAAGGTGTTCCCGGTCCTGACGCCCCTCGCCGTCGACCCGGCGCACCCGTTCCCCTACATCTCCGGGCTCTCGCTCAACCTCGCGGTCGTGGTGCGCAACCCGGCCACCGACCGCGAGAACTTCGCGCGGGTGAAGGTGCCGCCGCTGCTGCCCCGGTTCGTCGCGGCCTCGGACTCGCGGTTCGTCCCGCTCGAGGACCTGATCTCGGCGCACCTGCAGGAGCTCTTCCCCGGCATGGTCATCGAGGCCCACCACGCGTTCCGGGTGACACGCAACGAGGACTTCGAGGTCGAGGAGGACGACGCCGAGAACCTCCTGCAGGCGATCGAGCGCGAACTGATGCGGCGTCGGTTCGGGCCGCCCGTCCGGCTCGAGGTCGACGCGAGCATCGACGAGGACGCTCTCGACCTGCTCGTGCGCGAGCTCGGCATCAGCCCCTCGGAGGTCGTCGCCTCGCCCGGTCCGCTCGACCTGTCCGGGTTGCACGCGATCGCCGACATCCCCCGCGCCGACCTGCACTTCCCGACGTTCGTGCCGACCACGCACCCGCACCTCGCGGCCGTCGAGAGCGCGAAGGCGGCCGACGTGTTCGCCGCCGTCCGCGCCCGGGACGTCCTGCTGCACCACCCGTACGACTCGTTCTCGACCAGCGTCCAAGCGTTCATCGAGCAGGCAGCCGCGGACCCGCACGTCCTCGCGATCAAGCAGACGCTGTACCGGACCAGTGGTGACTCTCCGATCGTCGACGCCCTGATCGACGCCGCCGAGGCCGGCAAGCAGGTCGTGGTCCTCGTCGAACTCAAGGCACGGTTCGACGAGCAGGCCAACATCACGTGGGCCCGCAAGCTGGAGCAGGCCGGCTGCCACGTCGTCTACGGCCAGGTCGGCCTCAAGACCCACTGCAAGCTCGCGCTCGTGGTGCGCGAGGAGGGCGAGCGGCTGCGCCGCTACTGCCACATCGGGACCGGGAACTACAACCCGAAGACGGCGCGCGGGTACGAGGACTTCGGTCTGCTCACCGCCGACCCCGTGGTGGGCGAGGACGTCGCGAACCTGTTCAACCAACTCTCGGGCTACGCCCGCGGCACGTCGTTCCGGCGACTGCTGGTCGCACCGCACTCGGTGCGCAGCGGGATCGTCGCCCGGATCGAGCACGAGATCGACAACCACCGCGCCGGCCGCGAGGCCCGGATCCGGTTCAAGGTGAACTCGATCGTCGACGAGGCCACGATCGAGGCGCTCTACCGCGCCTCGGCCGCCGGGGTGCCCGTCGACATCTGGACGCGCGGCATCTGTGCGCTGCGTCCCGGCGTCCCCGGGATGTCGGAGACCATCCGTGTCCGCAGCATCCTCGGCCGCTTCCTCGAACACTCCCGGATCTTCTGGTTCGCCAACGGTGGCGAGCCCCAGGTCTGGATCGGCAGCGCGGATCTGATGCACCGTAACCTCGACCGTCGTGTCGAGGCGCTGGTGCGGCTGTCCAGCACCGACCACATCCGCGAACTGACGGACCTGATGGACCTCGCGTTCGCGGACACCACCGCCGCCTGGTGGCTGGACCAGGACGGCACCTGGACCCGGCACCACCGGGCGGCCGACGGGTCGGACCTGACCGACCTGCAGGAACACCTGATCCGGGCCAAGTCGCGCCGTCGCGCCGACACGGACTGAGTGTGACCTCGAACAGTTAACGCAGGGCCCTCCCCGCCGGGCACCTGAGGTTCACCGTGCGTTCACCCCGTCCACGTTCTCTGGGGAGCGGCGCGGGCCTGCCGGCCCGCACCACGCCGCCCGTCCGCCCGCGCGCGGACACGAGGAGAACCAGAGGACTTCGATGATCCTTCGCACGCCGCGCCGGCTGGCCGCGGCCGTCGTCGCCACCGCCCTGTGCGCCGGCCTCGCCGCCTGCGGCGACGACGAGAACACCCTGACCCCGACGGGCAACACCGGCCTGTCCGGCACCGTCTCCGGCGCGGGCGCGAGCTCGCAGGCCGCCGCCATGGAGGCCTGGATCGCCGCCTTCACCGCCCAGCACTCCGGCGTCACGGTCAACTACGAGCCGACCGGCTCCGGCGCCGGTCGCGAGCAGTTCTCCGCCGGCGCGATCCGCTTCGCCGGCAGCGACGCCCCGCTCAAGGCCGACGAACTCGCCAAGGCGAAGAGCGTGTGCGTCGACGTGATCCAGATCCCCGTCTACGTCTCGCCGATCGCCATCGCGTTCAACCTCGACGGCGTCACGGAACTGAACCTTCGGCCGGACACGGTCGCGAAGATCTTCGACCAGAAGATCACCCGGTGGAACGACGCGGCGATCACCGCCGACAACCCCGGCGTGAACCTGCCCGACCTGGAGATCACCCCGGTCAACCGCTCGGACGAGTCGGGCACGACCGAGAACTTCACCGAGTACCTCAAGGCCGCCGCGCCCGACGCCTGGCCGCACGAACCGAGCGGCGACTGGCCCGTCCCCGGCGGCGAGGCCGCCCAGGGCACGTCCGGCGTCGTCGGCGCGATTCAGGCCGGCGACGGGACCATCGGCTACGCCGACGCCAGCCAGGCCGGCAACCTCGGGACGGTCAAGGTCGCCGTCGGCGAGAGCTTCGTCGGTCCGTCCCCCGAGGCCGCCGCCTCGATCCTCGGTGCCTCCGAGCGCATCGCCGATCAGGGCGAGTTCGGCTTCGTCTACGAGCTCGACCGCGCCACCGACGCCGCCGGGACCTACCCGGTCGTCCTCGTCTCGTACGCGCTCGCGTGCACCCGGTACGGCGCCCAGAGCGACGTCGATCTGGTGAGGGCGTTCCTCGGCTGGATCCTCAGCGAGGAGGGTCAGCGGACCGCCCAGGAGGCCGCCGGCTCGGCGCCGCTGTCAGCGGCGCAGCGCACCGAGTTCTCGGCCGCCGTCGACGCGATCCGCCTGAAGTGAGCACCCTTCAGGTGAGCCGGCCCCCGGTTCGCCTCGGCGACCGCGCGTTCCGGGGCGCCGCGACCGCGGCCGGAGTGACGATCCTCGTCGTCCTCGCCGGCGTCGCGCTCTTCCTGATCCTGGAGGCGTGGCCGGCGTTCACCGCCGACCGGGCCGATCTGCCGGACCGGAAGAACCTGCTCGCGTGGATCGCACCGCTCGCCTTCGGCACGGTCCTCGGCGCGACGATCGCGGTGCTCCTCGCCGCGCCGATGGCCGTCGCGATCGCGCTCTACATCACGCACTACGCGCCGCGGCGGCTCGCCGGACCGCTGGGCCTGACGATCGACCTGCTCGCCGCGGTGCCGAGCATCATCTACGGCCTCTGGGGCATTGCCGTCCTGGCGCCGACGTCGGTGGGCCTGTCGCGGTGGCTGGAGAACAACCTCGGATTCCTCCCGTTCTTCGACGGACCTGCGACCTCGACCGGGCGCACGATGCTCGTCGTCGGGATCGTGCTCGGCGTGATGATCCTGCCGGTCGTCACCGCCGTCGCCCGCGAGGTCTTCAAGCAGACCCCGGCGCTGCACCAGGAGGCCGCGCTGGCGCTCGGCGCCACGCGCTGGGAGATAATCCGCATGACGGTGCTGCCGTTCGGCCGCTCCGGCATCGTCAGCGGCGCGATGCTCGGCCTCGGCCGCGCGCTCGGGGAGACGATGGCGGTCGCCATCATCCTGTCGGCCTCCGGCGCGGTCACGTTCGACCTGATCAGCCGGGAGAACTCCGGGACGATCGCCGCGAACATCGCGCTCGACTTCCCCGAGTCCAGCGGCGTCAAGGTTCACGCCCTCATCGCGAGCGGTCTCGTGCTGTTCGCGATCACCCTGGCCGTCAACGTCGTCGCGCGGGCGATCGTCAACCGGCGGCGCGAGTTCTCGGGAGCCGACTGATGACGACGACCCTGCTGCCTCCGGTCCCGATCCCCGTCGCGACGGCGCCGACGGAACCGACGGAACCGACGACGCCGACGCCTCCGGCAGGGCCCGGCCGGAGCATCACCGGGCAACGACTGCCCCGGGCCGCGGGCTGGGCGGTGCCGGCCGGGTTCGCCGCCGGCGGGGCGGCCGCGCTGCCGTCGGGGGTCTCCCCCGGGCTCGTCGTCCTCGCGGTGCTGGTGTCCTCGGCGGCCTTCCTCTACGCCTGGTCACGGTCGGTCGAGGGTCCGCGGTACGCGCTCGACCGCCTCGTCACCGCCGTCGTCACCTCCGCGTTCGGTCTCGCGCTGATCCCCCTCGCCTCGGTGGGCTGGACCGTCGCCAAGAACGGCTCCGACCGGTTCGACGGCGCGTTCTTCACCGACTCGATGCGCGGCGTCGTGGGCGCCGGGGGCGGGGCCGCGCACGCCGTCCAGGGCACGCTGATCATCACTGCGCTCGCGTGCCTGATCTCCATCCCGATCGGGCTGCTGGCCGCCGTCTACCTCGTCGAGTACGGCCGGGGCGACCGGCTCTCGAAGGCCCTGACGTTCTTCGTCGATGTCATGACCGGGATCCCGTCGATCGTCGCCGGTCTGTTCGCCTACTCGCTGTTCGCGATGATCGTCGGCCCCGGCGTACGCATGGGCATCGTGGGCGCCGTGGCCCTGTCGGTGCTGATGATCCCGGTCGTGGTGCGCACGACCGAGGAGATGCTCAAGATCGTCCCCAACGAACTGCGCGAGGCGTCCCTGGCGTTGGGCGTGCCGCCGTGGCGGACGATCCTCAAGGTCGTCCTCCCCACGGCCCTCGGTGGCATCGCAGCCGGCGTCACGCTCGCGATCGCCCGCATCGTCGGGGAGACGGCGCCGCTCCTCATCACCGTCGGCATCACGACCGGTGTGAACCTCAACCCGTTCGACGAGCGCATGGCCACCTTGCCGGTGTTCGCCTACACGCAGTACGCCAACCCGGGCGTCAACCGCGAGGCTTACCTCGACCGCGCGTGGACCGCCGCGCTGATCCTGATCCTGATCGTGCTGACGCTGAACCTGCTGGGCCGGCTGATCGCCCGCGTGTTCGCGCCGAAGACCCCCTGAGAGGACTCCCCGTGGCCAAGCAGATCGACGTGGAACGGCTGAACATCTACTACCGGGACTTCCTCGCCGTGGAGGACGTCTCGATGTCCATCGAGGCGCGCTCGGTCACCGCCTTCATCGGCCCGTCCGGGTGCGGCAAGTCCACGTTCCTGCGGTCGCTGAACCGCATGCACGAGGTCATTCCCGGCGCCCGGGTGCAGGGCCGGGTCGTCATCGACGGCCAGGACCTCTACGCCCCCGAGGTGGACCCCGTCCGCGTCCGCGCGTCGGTCGGCATGGTGTTCCAGAAGCCGAACCCGTTCCCCACGATGTCGATCCGGGAGAACGTCGCCGCGGGTCTGAAGCTCAACGGCAAGCGGATGAATAAGGCCACCGTCGACGACGTCGTCGAGCGGTCGTTGCGCGGGGCGAACCTCTGGAACGAGGTCAAGGACCGTCTGGACAAGCCAGGCGCCGGGCTCTCCGGCGGGCAGCAGCAGCGGCTGTGCATCGCCCGCGCCATCGCCGTGCAGCCCGAGGTGCTGCTCATGGACGAGCCGTGCTCCGCCCTCGACCCGATCTCCACCCTCGCGATCGAGGAGCTCATCTCCGAGCTCAAGGCGAACTACACGATCGTCATCGTCACGCACAACATGCAGCAGGCCGCCCGGGTCAGCGACAGCTGCGCGTTCTTCAACATCGCCGGCACCGGCAAGCCCGGCAAGCTGATCGAGGTCGGCCCGACCACGAAGGTCTTCTCCACCCCGAGCCAGCAGGCCACCGAGGACTACATCTCGGGACGCTTTGGCTAACCCAGGACGGGGTTGAGCAGGTAGTACGAGCAGGCCGCGACGACGCCGGCGGCGGGGATCGTGAAGACCCACGCCAGCACGATGTTCCCGGCGACGCCCCAGCGGACCGCGGAGACCCGCTTGGTCGCGCCGGCGCCCATGACCGCCGAGGTGATGGTGTGCGTCGTCGAGATCGGCGCCGCGTAGACGTACGCGGTCGTGTAGAGCACGCCGGCGGCGACGGTCTCGGAGGCGAAGCCACGGGGCGGGTCGAGGTCGATGATCCGGCGGCCAAGCGTCCGCATGATGCGCCAGCCGCCGGCGTAGGTGCCGAGCGAGATCGCGGCGGCCGAGGACACGGTCACCCAGATCGGGATCCCGCCGTCGGCGTCGACGTGATTCGTCGTCAGCAGGGCCAGGAAGATGACGCCCATCGTCTTCTGGACGTCCTGGATACCGTGCCCGAGCGCCATCGCGGTGGCCGACACCGTCTGGGCGACCCGGAAGCCGCGGTTGAGCGGGTTCGGCTTCCCCTTGCGGAAGATCCAGAGGATCGCGGTCATCAGCGCGAAGGCCGCGAAGAAGCCGAACACCGGCGAGACGACCATCGGGATGAGGATCTTGTCCCGGATCCCGCCCCATTTGACGTCGATCCCGCCGGCGAGGGCCGCGCCGATCAGGCCGCCGAACAGGGCGTGGGACGACGAGCTCGGCAGCCCGAAGTACCAGGTGATCAGGTTCCAGGCGATCGCGCCGACCAACGCCCCGAGCACGACGACGAGGCCGTGCTGGCCCTCGGGCGTGGCGATGATGCCCTTGCCGACGGTGCTCGCCACCTGCGTCCCGAGGAACGCACCGAGAAAGTTCATGGTCGCGGCCATGAGCAGGGCGACGCGCGGGGTGAGGGCGCGCGTGGAGATCGAGGTCGCGATCGCGTTCGCGGAGTCGTGGAACCCGTTGGTGTAGCCGAAGCCCAGCGCGAACAGGACGACGCAGACCGTCGTGACGTCCTCCACCGGGTCAGGACTCCTTGACGGCGATGCTCTCGACGGTGTTGGCCACGTTCTCGAACGCGTCCGCGGCCGCCTCGAGCTGGTCGACGACCTCCTTGAGCTTGAGGACCATCAGTGCGTCGTACTCACCGCTGTAGAGCTTCGCGAGCAGCCGGCGGTAGATCGCGTCACCCGTGTTCTCCAGGCGGTTGATCTCGATCCAGTACTCACGCAGGTTCTTCATCACCTTGAGGCGGGGCATCGCCTCGGCCGTCACCTCGGCCGCGCGCTCCAGCATCTCGACCTGGTCGGCCAGGCCGGCCGGCAGCTCGACGATGTTGTAGAGCACCACGAGGTCGACGGCCGCCTCCATGGCGTCCATGACGTCGTCGAGGCTGGAGGCGAGGCGGTAGATGTCCTCGCGGTCGAACGGCGTGATGAACGAGGAGTTGACCTCGTTCATGATCGCGTGGGTGATCTCGTCGCTCGCGTGCTCGGCGACCTTCATGCGATCACCGATCGCGGCCCGCTCCTCCGGGCTGGAGCCCAGGAGCTCGGTCAGGATCTTCACGCCGACCAGCAGGTTCGCCGCCGAGGCCGCGAACATGTCGTAGAACGCGTTCGCCCGGGGGGTGACGCGAAACTTCACGGGGAACTCCGGTCCGGATCGAGAAGGGGACCTGCCGCCGGAATGCTACGCACCCCGGGTTACCGAACGGTGCGGCGGCTCCGGCGCTCACGCTCACGTTGTGGCGAGGCTCTCGCGTTCACGGGGCGCCCCCGGGCGCGCGGTCGGGCGTGTCTCTTAGTGAATCCACAGCCTGCGCCGCGTGACGCCCGCCCGATATCGACGTTGATGTTCGTAGAGCACGGATGTGTCCCGAACCCCCAGGGCGCCTCGTGCTCACGAACAGTCACCGTGCGGTTACAGAATCGGCCTTCCCGCTACGGTGTGAAACGTCCCCGCAATTCGGGCCGATAGTGCGATCAGGTCCTACATCCCCACGCACGGATCACACCCGCAGGAGTTCTCCAGTGCCCAAGTCCCTTCGCAGCAGCCTTGTCCCGGGTCTCGCTGTCGCCGCCACGCTCGCTCTGACGGGTGGGGTGCTCGCTACCCCCGCCGCCGCGGCGGAAACGGCCAAGAAGCCCAAGTTCGACATCAACCAGATCGGCTACAACCAGGCGATGCGCTCCGGCGCCATCGAGTGGTACGCCGAGATCCCCCGCCAGCTCCCGCAGAACCTGGGTTACGCCCGTGTGGCGCTGGTCAAGGACATCCAGGAGCAGTCTCCGCGCTGCATCGCGGACGGCGCGGGCTACTGGCTGGACGACATTCTCGAAGAGGGCGTCCTCAAGGGCGGTGCCGCGCCGATCGGCGAGGGCCAGACCGCCACCGACGCCAGCCCGTACGACAACCCGACCATCCACCGTGAGTTCCGCCCGGCCGGCGAGGCCGCGGGTGGGGCGTCGTCCGACCGGAAGCCGCAGTTCCCGGCGAACGGCAACGGCCCGCTGTGGACCTCGAAGTGCAACCCGGACTTCTTCGGCGGCTCCGGCACCGGCGACACGATCAACGCCTCCGGCGTCCGGATCGCGGGCAGCTCGGTGACCTCGCAGGTCGACCCGGCGACGGGCATCTACACGAGCACCGGCCGCGCCTACATCACCGGCATCAACGGCGCGTTCGACACGATCACCTCGCTGATGCAGGTCACGCACGTGCCCAGCCAGGAGCCGAAGGTCACCTACCGGATGTCCTTCTTCGACTCCTCGGCGAGCAACAGCGCCTTCGCGAGCGACGGCGTGACGTTCTTCGGCTCCGCGGTCCCGGCGAGCGAGCTCGTCGACCAGTTCAACAGCCAGTCGGCCTCGTTCTCGCAGTCGGCCTCGGCCCTCGGCCCGGCGGGCCTGCAGATCCTGTCCCCGCAGGTCTACGCGGACCAGGACAACGGCCTGACGACGATCACCGCCCCCGCGGCGGCCGGCAACCTGGGCTTCGCCGCCCGCGCCGGCACGATCGGCCAGAACTTCGGCGCCCGCTTCGCCACCATCACCTGGTGGGGCGACAACGTCAACGCCGACGCCCTGTAGATCAGCCAGCACTCGGTCACCGGCGCGGTCCCCTCCTCCGGGGGGCCGCGCCGGTCCGCGTTTCGGCAAGCGGCGAGCGGCGGGCGGCCGTGGGCGCGCCGGTCGAGGCGACGGAGGGAGCGAGCGCTCCGGACCGGAAGCCCCGCCGACGTCAGGCGCTCGCGACCGGAGGAGCCGAGACCAAGCGGCCCACGCCCGCCCCCGCGAACGCGACGCGCGCGGAGCGCGCCAATGTCTCAGTACCGGATGTCGCCGAAGGTGTCGAACTTGACCCGGGAGACGGAGATGCCGCGGGCGAGGAGGCGGTCGATGGTGCCGCGGACCATGTCCGGAGAGCCGGCGACGAAGACGTCGTGGTCGGTCCAGTCGCCGTGGGCGAGGGCGACGTCGCCGATCAGGCCCTGCTCGCCGTCGTACCGGTCGTCGTGGGAGACGGCGGGGACGACGTTGAGCCAGCTGTTCTCGGCGGCGAGGGCCTGCATGGCGGGGAGGTCGTAGAGCCCCTCGGGGCGGCGGGCGCCGAAGAAGAGGTGGACGCGGCGGTACCAGTTCCACCGGGCCATGTCCTCGATGATCGCCTTCATCGGGGCGAGGCCGGTGCCGCCGGCGATGCAGACGAGGTCACGCGTGGAGGTCCGGTCGGCGACCATCGTGCCGGTCGAGTGGCCGAGCCGGACGACGTCGCCGAGGCGGGCCTTGTTGACCAGGGCCTGGCTGACCCACCCGGCGTCGACGCCGTGGACGTGGAGCTCGATCAGGCCGTCCTTGCGGGGCGCGTTGGCCATCGAGTAGTTGCGCCAGACGCGGGGCCACCACGGGGTCTCGACCGAGACGTACTGGCCGGCCTCGTACGGGTAGGGCTGGTCGGGCTTGAGCCACAGAACGGCGACGTCGCTCGAGCGCTGCTCGTGGGCGACGATCTCGGCGAGCCACCAGTCCGGGGTGTCGAGCGCGGCGCGACGGGAGGCCTCGATCATCGCCTCGGCGGCGACGCTGTAGGCGGCGACCCAGGCGGCCTCGACCTCGGGGGTCCAGGCGTCACCGGCGTAGCGCTTGAGCGCGGCGATCAGGGCGCGGCCGACGGCCTCGTAGTGGGCCGGCTTCGCACCGAACTTGCGGTGGTCGCGGCCGAGCTGCTCGAGGAAGTTGGTGAGGAACTCGGGCCGGTCGATGCCCTGGACGATGCGGATGATCGCGCCGAGGAGGCGGTCGCGCTGGATGTCCATGTAGGGCGGGAACATCTCGCGGACGCCGGGGTTCTCGATGAACAGGCGCGCGTAGAAGTACCCGGCGACCTTGTCGGCGACCGGCTCGACCGCTTCGAAGCTTTCCTTGATCAGCCGCGGATCCAGCACGGATCGACGATACCCCTCGGATTTGTCGTAGCGATCACGAACGAGCCATTCAGGGCAACCCCGAATGGCGGTGTCCGTGCGATCTGATGGGTCGTAACCCGGACAAACCCGCTGCAATCACACCGCGCGGGCGGCGGTTCGGTCGATCGCGTCGAGTAGGACAGGCCACAGTTCGCGCGGCATGTCGTGGCCCATGCCCGGAATGAGCACGAGCTCGGCGCCCGGGATCGCGCGGGCGGTGGCCTTCCCACCGGACACGTGCACCAGCGGGTCGGCGGTGCCGTGGATGACGGTGGTGGGGACGCGGATCCGGGCCAGGTCGGCGGTCCGGTCGGGGGCGGAGACGATCGCGGCGAACTGACGCATCGTCCCGGCCGGATTGAGGCCGTAGGCGTAGGTCCGGCGCGCACGGGCGGTCTGACGCTCGAGGTTGGACCGGTAGTACGCGGGCGAGCCGATGCGCCTGAATCCCTCCAGGTTGCGCGCGACGTACGCGTCCTCCCCCTCGGGGATCGTGCGGAACATGGAGACCAGCACCTTGGCCGAGATGCGGCCGACCTTGCGGGAGCCCGTCGTCGACATCATCGACACGAGCGAGCGGACGAGCTCCGGGTGCCGGATTGCGAGCACCTGGGCGATCATCCCGCCCATCGAGACGCCGACGACGTGCGCGCGCTCGACGCCGAGGTGGCGGAGCAGGCCGGCCGCGTCGGCGGCCATGTCCTCCAGCGTGTACTCCGGGGCGACGCGGCGCAGGTAGGCGGGGACGAGCCGGGCCGGCGCGGTGCCGCCGGTGGAGCGCCCGCAGTCCCGGTTGTCGAAGCGGACGACGCGGAAGCCGCGCCCGGCCAGATCGGCGCAGAAGTCGTCCTCCCACCAGAACATCGGGCCGCCCAGCCCCATGATCAGCAGGACGGTCGGATCGGTGGGCTTCCCGAACTCCTCGTAACAGAGCTCGATCCCGTTGACACGCGCTGTAGTCGGCGCCACGGACAAACTCCCCCTTCCGGACACTCTGCTCCCCAGAGGCCCCACAAGTTTCCCCGAAAAATGCTCGCTTCCCGGCGCCGATTCACGCTCGGTGACCTAGCCTCCAAATTACGGGAACGTGTCCGTTCTCTCCCGCGTCTCAGCTCCACCACGCACCGCCCCGGCACCACCGCCCGACCGCAAGGAGGCCGCGATGAAGTTCGTGAGCCGTATCCCGACCGGCTTCGGCACGCTCCTGTGCCCCGAAGGCTTCGCCGGCCCGCGCGGCACCCGCGCCCTGCTGGACGAGCGCCGCACGGTCGCCGAGGGCCGCACCCTGCTGCGTGACCCGATCTGGACCGACCCGGGCACGCCGCACGGCGAGCACCGCCCGGTTCTGCTGCTCCCCGGCTTCATGAGCGGCGACTACTCGATGAGCCTGCTCTCCCGCTGGCTGCGCCGCGCGGGCTACGCCCCGCTGCGCTCGCAGGTCCGGCTGAACGTGGAGTGCTCGCGGAACACCCTGGACCGCCTGACGCGCCGGGTGGAGATCGCCGCCCTGCACGAGAACCGCCCGATCACCCTGATCGGTCACAGCCTCGGCGGCATCTACGCGAAGACGATCGCGATGCGCCGGCCCGAGCTGGTCAACGGCGTCGTCACGCTGGGCAGCCCGCTGCTCGCCCCGACGGCCAGTCACAAGCTGCTGCTCGCGGACGTCGCGCTGCTGTCCGCACTGAACCGCGCCGGCCTGAAGAAGCTGATGAACGCGGACTGCGTCCACGGCGAGTGCGCGGCCGACTCCCGCGCGGAACTGGCCGGGCCGTTCCCGGCGCACATCCCGTTCCTGTCGGTGTACTCCCGCTCCGACGGAATCATCGACTTCAAGGCGGCGCAGGACCCGGCCGCCCAGCACGTCGAGGTCGACGGCAGCCACTGCGGCATGACGGTCAACCCGGGCGTGTACCGGGCGCTGGCCGAGCACCTGCCGTCGCTCACCGGGCTCCGCCCCGCGCAGCCGGGGGCCGCTGCCTAGTTGCGTGCGCCGGGCGCGGCGGGGTACTACGACATCAGCTCGTTCCACACCGGGCGGGCGATTTAACCGGAATGCCCCCGGGAGCCGTCATCATGGTCCAGGATGAGCCCAGTCCAGGCCGGGGGGCTGCGATGACCAGGGGACGGTTCCGCACCGCATCGTGGGCGCTGTTGGGCGCCCTGGTGGTCACCACCGCCGGAGCGGGGCTGGGGTCAGCCTCCTCCGCGTCCGGATCCACGACCTTGGGCCCGGCGGAGCAGCTCCGCTCGGACACCGTCACCGCCGCCGTCGATGCGCTTCGTGCGCACGGCGGCGGTCTTGGTTTCGGGCGGGGTGGCGACCAGGACCTCGGGCCCGCGCACGGCGTGATCGTCACCGACGTCGTGACGGAGGCGTCCGGCGCGAGCCACGTCCGTCTGCACCGCACGTACGCCGGCCTGCCCGTCCTGGGCGGCGACCTCGTCGTCCACCGCACCGCCGACGGCGCGTGGAACGGCGCCAGTGCGACCTTCCGGTCCCCGATCTCTCTCGACCTGACGCCCGCGGTCAGCCCGGCGACGGCGACCGCGACCGTCCTCGCCACCACCCGCGGGATCGCCGGCCTGGTCCCGGTGACCGCACCGACGCTGGTCGTCGACGCGGTGACGACACGGGCCGCGTCGCGCTCCGGAACTGACGCCACCTCACCCGCGCTCGCGTGGGACGTCCTCACCGCCGGCACCCAGGCGGACGGCACGCCCTCGTTGCGCCACACCTACGTCGACGCGGCGACCGGGAAGGTCCGCCTCGTCGACGAGGAGATCCACACCGCCGACGGCGTCGGGTCCTCGCTCTACTCCGGCCGGGTGCCGCTGAGCACCGTCCTGAACACGGACGCCTACGAGCTGCGCGACCTGACCCGCGGCGGCAACTACGTCGGGGACGTCGACAACCGCACCGACGACTGCCTGCCGATCCTGCTGCCGCTGTGCACCTCGACCGCACCCGGCAAGACGTTCACCGACGCGGACAACGACTGGGGCAACGGCAGCGTCCTGGACCGCCAGACCGTCGCGGTCGACGCGCAGTACGGCGCCGCGACCACGTGGGACTACTTCGCGAAGGTGCACAACCGCCTCGGCAACGCCAACGACGGCGTCGGGGTCTACAGCCGGGTGCACTACGGCAACAACTACGCGAACGCGTTCTGGAACGACAACTGCCGGTGCATGACCTTCGGTGACGGCGACGGCAAGGAACTGGGCGCCCTGGTCTCGCTCGACATCGCCGGCCACGAGATCACCCACGGCCTGACCTCGCGGACGGCCGCGCTGATGAACAGCGGCGAGGCCGGTGGTCTCAACGAGGCGACCAGCGACATCTTCGGCACGATGATCGAGTTCTACGCGCGGAACTCGAAGGACGTCGGCGACTACCTCGTGGGCGAGATGCCGCAGCGGCGGACCACCCCGCAGGCGATCCGCTACATGTACCGGCCGAGCCTCGACAAGTCGTCACCTGACTGCTGGTCAGCCAAGGTGCAGAACCTCGGCGTCCACGACGCCGCCGGGATCGGGAACCACTTCTTCTACCTGCTCGCCGAGGGCAGCAAGGCCAAGAGCATCCTCGGCGTCGAGTACCGCAGCCCGACGTGCAACGACGAGCGCTTGGCCGGCATCGGCCGCGAGAAGGCCGCCGAGATCTGGTACCGCGCGCTCACGCTCTACTTCACCAGCGCGACGGACTACTTCGACGCCCGCACCGCGACCCTCAAGGCCGCCGAGGACCTCCACGGCCCCCGCAGCGCCGAGGCCACCGCGGTCGCGGCGACCTGGGACGCCGTCAACGTCGTCCCGAGCATCCGCCGGTAGGACCGCCCGGCCGGGTCAGGCGTCGACGGCGAGGGACTCGCGGTGGATCGCGCCCTCGACCTGGCGGAGCTCTTTGCCCGTGCCGCCCCAGCGCTTACTGATCATCTCGGCGGCGATGGAGATCGCAGTCTCTTCCGGGGTCCGGGCGCCGATGTCCAGCCCGATCGGGGAGTACAGCCGGGCGATCTCGTCCTCGGTGACCCCCTCGGCGCGCAGCCGCGCGAGCCGGTCCTCGTGGGTCCGGCGTGAGCCCATCGCACCGATGTAGGCGGCGTCGGTCCGCAGCGCGAGCTTGAGGACGGGGACGTCGAACTTCGGGTCGTGCGTGAGGACGCAGATGACGGTCCGCTCGTCGACCTTGCCGGCGGCGAGTTGCGCCTCCAGGTACCGATGGGGCCACTCGACGACGACCTCGTCGGCCTCCTTGAACCGCTTCGCGGTGGCGAACACGGGCCGGGCGTCACACACGGTCACGTGGTAGCCGAGGAACTTGCCGGCGCGGGTGACCGCGGCGGCGAAGTCGATCGCACCGAAGACCAGCATCCGCGGAGCCGGGGAGAACGACTGCACGAAGACCGCGAGCTCGATGCCGAGCCGCTCGCCGTCCGCGCCGTAGCGGAGCAGACCCGAACGACCCTGCGAGAGCTGGCCGCGGCCGTCGTCGAGGACGGCGGCGTCGAGGCGCTCGGAGCCGAGCGAGCCGCTGTGGCGGTCCGGCCAGATGATCATCCGGGCGCCGACCTGGCCGGGGCCGTAGACGACGGTGGCCACCGCGATCGGTTCGTCCGCGTCGATGGCGGCGACGACCTCGGGGAACTCCGGGTACTCGGTGGGCGAGACCCGCTCGACGAACATGTCGATGATCCCGCCGCAGGTCAGACCGACCGCGAACGCGTCGTCGTCGGAGTAGCCGTAGGTCTGGAAGGCCGGCGTGCCCGAGCCCAGGATCTCCTGGCCGAGCTCGTACACGGCGCCCTCGACGCACCCGCCGGACACACTGCCGACGGCCTCGCCACCGGCCGAGATCGCCATCGCGGCGCCGGGTTGGCGCGGGGCGCTCTTGGAGATGTTCACGACCGTGGCCAGGGCAAATGACTCACCGGCGTCGTACCAGCGCCGGATCTCGTCGAGGACGTCCCGCATGAAAACTGAGGTTACCTAAGTAACACGCCGAATGATTTGGCCGCGCGGACAGGGTGTCCCGGGGATCTCCCAGGAAACGTTCAGTTCCACCACATGAGATGGATCCTGCAGTCGATCGCGGAAGGGAAACCATGAGCGACGAGGACGGCCCGCAGCGTTTGCTGGTGGTGGACGACGAGGAGAACATCGTCGAGCTCCTGAGCACGTCGCTGCGCTACGCCGGGTTCGAGGTCGCGACCGCCCGGAACGGCGAGGAGGCTCTCGAGGCCGTCGGCACCTTCGACCCCGACCTGCTCGTCCTCGACGTGATGATGCCGGACATCTCCGGCTTCGGCGTCGTGAAGAAGCTGCGGGCACAGGGCTCGACGGTGCCGGTCGTCTTCCTGACCGCCCGGGACGCGACCGAGGACCGGATCTCCGGCCTCACGCTCGGCGGCGACGACTACGTGACCAAGCCGTTCAGCCTCGACGAGGTCATCGCCCGCATCCGGGCCGTGCTGCGCCGGACCGCACGCCCGGAGCCGGCGGCGCCGCCGCGGCTGGTCTTCGCCGACCTCGAGCTCGACACCGAGACCCACGAGGTGTGGCGGGCCGGGCAGAGCGTCATGCTGTCGCCCACGGAGTTCAAGCTCCTGCGCTACTTCATGACCAACCCGCGCCGGGTGCTGTCGAAGGCCCAGATCCTGGACCACGTGTGGAACTACGACTTCAACGGCGAAGTGAACATCGTGGAGTCCTACGTGTCGTACCTGCGTCGCAAGATCGACACCGTGGAACCGCGCCTGCTGCACACGTTGCGCGGCGTGGGTTACGTCCTGCGCCTGCCCCCGTCGTGAGCGAGCGCAGCGAGCTCACCATCGGCACTGAGCCCGGCTCCGTGAGGACGACGTCCGTGGCGGAGACGAGGTGAGTCCCCGGGCCCGGCTGCGCGGCCTGTCCGCGCAGGTACCGCTCCGGGTCAAGCTGATGGCCGCGCTGCTGGTCCTCACCACGGCGGCCGTCGGCATCACCGGCGCGACCGCGACCGCGGTCCTCCGGGACTACCTCGTCGACCGGCTCGACAACCGGCTCGAGCTCTACACGAACACGGCGATGCCGTACATGAGCCAGCCGGTGCCGGCGCCCGCCACCTCGGCGCTGACGTTGCCCCGCCTGCCCAACCCGTACTTCCTCATCACCTGGGACGCCGAGGGCAACGAGCTGCGCCGCGAGAACGCCCAGTTCGAGGCGCCCGGCGCGGCCCCCCGGCTGAAGCCGGTCCGCCTGGCCGAGGCCGAGGCCAAGGCCGGGGCACCCTTCGACGTCGAAGCCCTCGGCGGCAATCAACCCGACTGGCGCGCGCTGCTGACCCCGCTGCCCGACGGCACGGGCAGCCTGATGGTCGCCGTCAGCCTCAACGAGGTCGACATCACCGTGTCCCGGCTGACGCGCATCCTGATCGCGGTCGGGCTCTCCGTGCTCACCCTCGTCGCGGTGCTGGCGTACGCGATCGTGCGCAGCAGCCTGCGCCCGCTCCGCGAGGTCGAGACCACGGCGCTGGCGATCGCCGCCGGCGACCTCTCCCGCCGTGTCCCCGACCACCCCCACCGCACCGAGGTCGGCCAGCTCTCGGCCGCGGTCAACGGCATGCTCACGCAGATCGAGTCCGCGGTCCGCGAGCGCGAGAGCGCAGCCGCCGAGGCGCGCACGTCGGAGAAGCGGATGCGGCAGTTCGTCACCGACGCGAGCCACGAGCTCCGGACGCCGCTGACGTCGATCCGGGGCTTCGCCGAGCTCTACCGCCAGGGGGCGGCCGGGCCGGAGCAGATGCCCTCGCTGCTGCGCCGGATCGAGGACGAGGCGACCCGTATGGGCCTGCTCGTCGAGGATCTCCTGCTGCTCGCCCGCCTCGACCAGCAGCGGCCGCTGCGCCAGGAGCCGGTCGATCTCGTGACGGTCGCGACCGACGCCGTCCACGCGGCCCGCGCCGCGGACCCGGACCGCCCGATCGAGGTCGGCATGCTCAACGGCGACGAGCCGCCCGGGGTGATCGGCGACGAGGGCCGGCTGCGGCAGATCGCGGACAACCTCGTCTCCAACGCCTGCACCCACACCCCGCCCGGCACCCCGGTCCGGGTCGGGGTCGGCGCCGAGGTGATCGACGGCCGGCACTGGGCGGTCCTCGAGGTCGCCGACTCCGGGCCCGGGCTCTCCGAGGAGGAGCGGGACCGGGTCTTCGAGCGCTTCTACCGGACCGACTCCTCCCGTGCGCGGAGCACGGGAGGAACCGGTCTCGGTCTGTCCATCGTCGCCGCGCTCGTCGCCGCGCACGGTGGCGACGTCACCGTCGACTCCGCCCCCGGCCGGGGCGCGACGTTCCGGGTCCGGATCCCCGCCCTGTCCTGACCCGACGGTCCGTCAGAACGCCGGCGGGACCGACGAGGAGTTGCTTCGCCGACCGAGCGCCATGCCGCCGATGCCCCCGGCGATCAGCGCGAGGACGATGCCCGCGATCGCGAGCCCGATCGCGGCGTTGACCTGACCGTTGGACGGACCGTCCTCGACCTCGCTCGCCGCAGTTCGGGCCTCGAGCGCGACCGTCTTGGCCTCCTCGGCGGTGGCCTTGACCTCGTCGATCTTGGCGGTGTCGCCCGCCGCGGCGCCGGTGGAGCCGGCCGGGGTCAGGGTGAGGACGGGCGCGGGCTTCTCCGGCTCCTCCGTGGAGCCCTCGGCGGCCTCCTCGATCCAACGGACGACCTCGCCGCCCTCGTAGGTCTGCAGCGCCTTGAACACCATCTTGTCGGCGGTCGGGAGCGGGCCGACGCTGATCGGGAAGACGTCGAACTCGCCGGGGGCGATGCGGGTGCCCTGCGCGGCGGTCCAGGTCACCTTCGCGACGCGCTCGGAGACCTCCTCACCGTGCACCGACAGCGGCTGGTCCGTCGCGGCCTTCTCGACCGCCACCGTCCAGCCCGGCTTCGGCTGGTACGACACGCTCGCCAGGGGCTGGTCGGCGGGGAACTCGACCTCGAGCTTGGTCGTGCCGGCGTTGTCCCGCTCGTTCGGCACCTTGAAGGTCAGCGTCGCGTAGCCGCCCTGCTGGGCCGTGCCCGGCTGGACGGAGACGTGCGCGGCGGCGGGGAGCGCGGCCGCGGCGAAGCCGGCGAGGGCGAGGGCGGCGGTGGTGAGGACTCGTCGCATCGTGGGTTCTCTTTCTGCAGTGGTGCGTGATCAGGCGGGGGCCAGCGGAATCTCCACCGAGCCGACGCCGGCGTCGGTCTCGGTGGTGCGAACGGTGACGGTGATCTTCCAGGTTCCGGCCAGGAGCATCGGCGTCGCGTCCACGGTGAAGCGACCGGGCTCCGCCCGGACGGGCGAGAGGGTGATGGGGGCGATGCCCCCGGACGGCAGGGCGGCGGTGACGTTGACCTCGGGCGGGTCGACGAGCTCGCCGTCCAGCGAGCGGACGGTGAGCGTGAGGACCGCGGAGCCCGCGCGCGCCGGGTCGGCGACCACCTCCACGCGGACGTCGTTGGGGAGTTCGATCGAGGCGGACACCGGACCCGCCACCGGGGATTCGGAGCCCTGCGCTCCGTGGCCTGCCGGGTCGTGGTCCCCGTGGGCCCCGACGACGTGGTTGGTGAAGTGGTCCTCGCCGTGCTCCGCGTGCCCGCCGCCGGGAGTGGTGACGACGAGCGCGGAGGTCGCGGCGAGGACGGCGCCGGCGAGACCGAGCTCAAGGGCGACGGAGCGGCGCAGCGTCCGGACGTCCGCGTCGGGACGCTCGGCGAGCGCGGCCCCGAGGGAGGCGCTGACGAGCGGGGCCGGAGCGGCGGCCGCCATCGCCCGGACCCGGCGCCGCCCGTACTCGGCGGCGAGGAGGAGCAGCACGAGCCCCGCGGCCTTGGCCAGCACCCAGCGGCCGTACTCGGTGTCGTAGAGGGCCTCGACCGACCGCAGCTCGCGCCAGGCCTGGATGCTGCCGGCGACCGCGAGCACGCCGACCGCGTTCATCGCCACCGGCGACCAGCGGGCCAGGACGGCCGCGCAGTCCGCGGGCGGGCGGGGCAGCAGATGGACGGCGAGCACGAGCAGGCCGCCGACCCAGAGGGCGACGGCACCGAAGTGCACGGCGTCGAGCGTCGTCGTCGCCCACGGGTACTCCCCGACCGCCGGGTGACCGGAGCGGGCGTAGGTGAGCAACACCCCGAACCCGGCGAGGCCCGCGACGGCCAGGGCGACGGGCGAACGGCGCGCGAGCAGCAGACCGGCACCCGCGACGACGAGGAGCGCGAGGCGGGCGAGCGCCGCCTCGCCGTAGGTGGTGTCGAGGACGGTGTCGATCTCGTCGAACCCGTCGGCCAGCCCACCGCCGACGCTGCGGGCCGACTGCAGCGGCAGGCTCGCGAGCGTGGTGAGCAGGATCAGCCCGCCACCGGTGGCCGTCAGGCCCCGCAGGACGGGGTCGCTCGCACTCTCGCGCCGGCAGAGCACGACGAAGGCGGGCACGCCCAGCAGCAGGATCACCCCGGCGTACCCGGCCCAGCGGTTGACGCCGGCCAGGGCGGAGACGACGGAGTCCCCGCCGCCGCCCACGGCCTCCGCGACGCGGTCGGCGGACGCGGCCGTCGCGGTCTCGCCGAGGGTGAAGGTGATCGCACCCGCGATGGGGTGGGAGTCCGCCGAGATGACGCGGTAGACGAAGACGTAACCGGCGTCGGGCAAGGGACCCGGGACCGGGACACGGAGGGTGTTCCCCTCGACGACGGTCCGTCCGAGGGGCGCCTCGGTGCCGTCGGCGGCGATCAGCTTCATCGCGCCCGGCACCTGGGTGATCGACTCGGTGAAGCGCAGCGTGAGCTCCTCGGGCGCGGTGTCGAGCGCCGCTCCGGAGGCGGGACTGGAGGACGCGAGCTCGGCGTGCGCCGCGGCCGGGCCGGCGGCCCCCACGCCGATCGAGAACCACGTCAGCAGAAAAAGCAACAGGGCGGCGAGGCGCCGGTTGCGCCTGCCGCCCGCCCCGAGTGGGGCCGGTCTCATGCCGCCCGCCGGACCCGGGCCGGACGTCCGTCCGCTCCGACGGTGTCGGCCGACCGTGGGCCGGGGTGGTCCGCGGTCCGCTCGAGGCGGGAGATCGCCACGAGCACAACCACCCCGGCCAGCACGAGGCCGTGCGGCCACTCGTCCGAGAGCTGGGCGACGCCGTCCAGGAGGTGACGAGTCGTCACCAGTGCGGTCAGCAGGCCGGCGATGCCCAGCATCGGCACCAGCGCGGCCGCCCGCGCCGGCTTCATCGCGACCGAGAGGAAGCCGGCCCCGACCGCGATGCTCCACGTACCGAGCTCGCTGCCGGTGTGCCAGCGCCCGAGCAGGTCCGGCGAGGCCAGACCGATCTCGACCGCCGCGATGACGACCAGCACCCAACGCAGCAGGAGCGTCGGGGAGACCCGCCGGCGGCGGGGGTCGGCGGCCGCGGCGGCCAGGATCGAGGAGGTGAGATCCGGAACGTCGTCGGCCGGTCGCAGCCGGAGACTCCGGTGGAGTGCGGCCAACGCTTCGGCGTGGTCGCAGCACGCCGAGCACGTGGCCAGGTGGGCGTCGAGCAGCGCCTCGTCCACCCCGAGCGACTCGGAGTCGAGCCGCGCCGAGAGGGCGGTGCGCCAGCGCTCGCAGTCCATGTCGAAGGAGTCGCCGGCCCGACCGGGCCAGTTCCCGGAGCCGCCCGGGAAATTTCGGCGCAGCGGCCCCTCAGGGCATAATCTCGACCAACTAACTTTGGAAACAAATCGCGACACTCTGGAAACCGAGCGCTTACATGCGCCGAATAGGGTCGGCAACGTACGCAGCTCAGGAGGCCCCCACTCATGCGCGACGACGAGATCACCGCCCACGCCCTCTCGGCGGGCCGCGGCGACGCCGACGCGATCACGGCCTTCGTCCGCGCGACCCAGGCGGACGTCTGGCGGTACGTGGCCTACCTCGTCGACCGCGAGCACGCCGACGACCTGACGCAGGAGACGTTCCTGCGCGCCCTGCGCGGTGTCCGCACCTACCGCGGCGACGTCCCCGCCCGCGTGTGGCTGCTCTCGATCGCCCGCCGCGCCGCCGTCGACCACTTCCGCAAGCAGGGCCGCAGCCCGGCCGTCGCCGCGAGTCTCGACGCCGACACCACCGTCGCCGACCGCATCGCCCCTGCGTCCCCGGACCCGGCCAACGCCGTCAGCCTGCAGACCCTCGTCGCCGGTCTCGACCCCGACCGCCGCGCGGCCTTCGTCCTCACCCAAATCAACGGCCTGTCCTACGAGGAGGCCGCCGTCGCCTGCGGCGTCCCGATCGGCACGATCCGCTCCCGCGTCGCCCGCGCTCGCGAGGACCTCCTCGCCGCCATGCAGGCCGACTCCCCCGCCGCCGCCCCGGCCGCCAAGCCCGCGCGCCGCCTCCGCCGCTCCCGCTGACCTCCGCGCACCGGAGATGACATCTCTAGTGCACGGCTGCCTGCACTAGAGATGTCTTCTCCAGTGCAGAGCGCTACTCGGAGAACAGCAGCGAGAGTCCGCCGATCGTGTAGGCGACCATCAGGACCATCATCGGGATCTGCCCCATCACCGCGGCGCGGGTGGGGAACAGGCGGACCGAGCGGTCGTGGGCGGCGAAGACGCCGAGGACGTGGCCGACGACGATCGCGAGCACCTGGATCGTGGCGATCTGACCCACCGTCACGACCTCGTAGTTCACGGTCCAGTTCGCGGTGCCGAACAGGTTCGAGCCGTCGACCATCGGGTCCGAGGCGTAGATGACGGTCTGCTGGCCGACGAAGACCAGCAACGAGAAGTAGTGCGCGATCAGATAGCCGACCGCGATCGGGATCAGCGAGTGGGAGAACGCGGTGGCGATGCCGTGCGGGCCCCGGCGGGACAGGACACCCGCGAGCCAGGAGGCGATGCCGAACGCGAGGGTGACGCCACCGATGGAGATCGCGAGCGCGATGGTCGAGAGCGTCTGCGGCGACATGTTCGACTCAAAGGTCCGGTCGTACCACCAGGTCGTCGAGGTGAACGAGTCGAAGGCGGTGGACCCGAGCATGACGCCGAGGACGGCGACGAGGCCGCGGTCCTCGGGGGTCGAGTCGAGGTTGTTCAACGGGTTCCGCAGGACGATCGCGCCGTCCTCACGCCGGCCGAGCGGGGCGAGGCGGCCGATCAGGGCGGAGAACACCTCGAACCCGTCGCACTTGGCGAACCACTGCTGGCCGTAGGCCATGGCGCCGAGCAGGTTCGCACCGGCGTAGAGCGAGAAGTACGTCGTCAGCGTGCCCGTGGAGTCGCGGTCGTTGGCGCACAGCTCGAGCCAGACGAACGACGCGAGGCCGAGAGCGGCGGGCCAGTACCCGACCCAGCGCGGCATCGTGAAGGGCGGGTCGCGGGGGTCGAGGCGAAGCGCCAGACAGACGAGCAGGTGGACCGTCCGCAGCGGGTTCAGCAGCCGCCAGACCGGGCCGAACAGCAGCGACGCCGGCACCAGGCCGACCCAGAAGAGGACGTAGACGAACCCGGCGGTCGGGTTCTTCGCGAGGTCCGGCCCCGCGATCGCGCACCAGGCGACGAAGCCGGTGATCGCGAGGCCGAGCAGCCGCAGGGCCCACCGCAGCTCACTGGAGTCCGCGAACTCCCCGAGCGATCCGGGGAGCTCGCGGCCGGACGCCGCCCCGGTGAGTTTCGACTGCCGCCAGCGCAACGCGAGCACGCCGAACGACACCGCGAGCGCGAGCACGGCTCCGGTGAGGGCGTACCCGAAGGGCAGCGGCAGATCCTGGCGCGATCCGACGCCGTGCGCGAGCAGCACGTCGGTCGCGCCCCCCGGGGCGGGCGTTCCCATGCCGACTTACTTGACCTGCAGCTTGAACAGCAGCACCGAGCCGTCGTGGACCTCGACCTCGTACGAACCGGCCGCGATGTCGACGGTGAAGGTCTTGGTCACGGTCTCCCCGGCCCCGACCTTGATGTACTCGTCGAGGCCGTGGACGTGGATCTCCTGCGCCTTGTCCGAGGTGATGACGAGGGTGAGCTTCTCGCCCTTCGCGACCGAGACCGTCGGCCCGACCTTCTCGGTCGGCTTGCCGTCCACGAGGTTGATCTCGATCCGCTGACCCTCCTCGGCGTCCGCGGACGCACTCGGGCTCGCGGAGTCGCTGGGGCTCGCGGAGGCGTCCGCCGACGGGGAGGCCGACGGCGTCACGGTCGCAGCCGGGGTGGGCGTCGGGTCCTGGGCCGCGTCGTCGTCATCGTCGCCGCAGGCGGCGAGCACGAGCAGCAGCGACGCGGCGAGGGCGGCCGCGGCGGTCCGGTACGCGGGGCGGTTCATGGGGTCGTCCTTCCACAGATCTGGGGGCGGCGGGCGTGCGCGACGGCGGAATGCAGGCACTCCCGTCCGACCGGTCGTCGGGCGACGTCGTCGAGTTCCGGCCCGATCATGTCGGGACGGTCACAGTCCCCAGACCTCGCCCCGGGCCATGCCGGACATGCCGGTCCAGAGCAGTTGCATCAGATGGCGCGCGGTCAGCTCGGGCGTCAGGTCGGGACGCCGGGCCCGCCAGCGCGTGATGCGCTCGCCGGCGCCGCTGATCGCCGCCGCGACGAGCTCCACCTCGAGCATGTCCGCGTGACCGGGCGGGGCCTGCGCCAGGATCAGCGCCGCGATCAGCTCGGTGTGCTCGGAGCGGATCGACTCGATCTCCTCGGCCGCCGGGCCGAACTCGAGCAGCCCCTCGTCGACCATCATCGTCCAGAGCGCGGGGTGCGCGTCGATGAAGCGGAACCAGTGCACCAGGCCCAGGTAGAGCTGCTCGTCCGGGCGTGATCCGCCACCGACGCCCTCGAGGATCGCGGCACGCATCCCGTCCCGCGCCCGCCGCAGGCAGGCAAGGAACAGCCGCTCCTTCGAGCCGTAGTAGTGGTAGAGCATCGGCTTCGAGACGCCCGCCCGCGCGGCGATCTCGTCCATCGACGAGGCCTGGTAGCCCTGCTCGCCGAAGATCTGCTCCGCGACGTCGAGCATGAGGGCCTCGCGCTCGGCCCGCGGCATCCGCCGCCGCGGCGCGGGGCCGTCCGGACCGGGGTGGTGGCTGGCGCTCACGCAGACCTACCTCCCTGCGGAGCGGGGCACGAAACCTACAGACCCAACTTACCCCAGGTAAGGACGCCGCTGCGAAGAAAGGGTGACACCCCTTACTGCGCAGTAAGGGGTGTCACCCTTTATTGACCACCTGGGGGGTGGGTCAGGCCTTCGGGGTCGCGGCCGGGGTCGCGGCCGGGGAAGCGGCCGGCGAGGGGGTCGGCGACGCGGCCGGCAGGTTGACGGTGACGTCCTTCGCCTTCTCGGACGGACCGTAGTTCGGGTGACCGGCGAAGACGACCCGCCAGGAACCGGACTTGCTCGCGGTCACCTTGTCGAAGCTGACCACACCCTTGTCGTTGGTCGTCCCGGTCGTGACCGGCTTGTAGGCCTGGGTCCCGGCCGCCGCGAACTCCAGCGCGATCTCCCGCGCGGTGAACGGCTCCCACTTGCCCGACCGGAACCGCTCGAGCAACGCGCTCGCGGTCATGGCGCCGGTCTTCGAGTCGACGGTGATCTTGAAGCTCGACAGCCGCGTCTTGTTGACCACGCGGAAGTTCGTGTACACGAGGTCCGGGTTGGTCGAGTTGCTCGACAGATCGGTCGCGAACGCGCGCACGGCGTACATGCCGGTCTTGGCGTTGTTCGGCAACGACAGCGACCCCGTCCACACGCCGGAGGCGGCGGTGCCCGAACTGCGGGAGAGCCGGTAGGCGCGGCCGTTCTTGTCGCTCGGGTCGTAGAGACCGATCGTGATGCGGTCGACGCCGGTGTCGTCGTTCGCCCGCACCGTCACCTTGAACGAGGTCTTGCCCCCGCTCTTCACCGCGAGGATCAGCGGCGAGGGGCTGATCGCCATCGAGGAGATCACCGGCGCCGTCTTGTCGGCCGGCTTCTTGGCCTTCGCGTCCGCCGCGGACGTGGAGACGACCAGGACGAGCCCGGTCGCGGCCGCGACCGGGACGACCAGGGCCGCGGGATGGGACAGGAAACGGGGCAAAGACGGACGCATGTGACGGACCTCCGGGGCGTGGGCCGGGCGGGGCCGGACTCACGTGCTGTATCAGTATGCAACTCCATTCACTTTGACCCCAGCAGACCACTTCTGCAACTGATCCAGAGAATCCGCAGCAAGATCGCGCCGGTGTCCACCTCACCGCGGGCGGATTGGAAGAATGCCTGCCGTGTCGACCCCACCGAGCCACATCGCCAACCGCTACCGCTTCGTCGAGACGCTCGGTCGCGGCGGGATGGGTGAGGTCTGGAAGGCGTTCGACGAGCGCCTGAACCGCTTCTGCGCGATCAAGGTCCTGCGCCAGACCCAGGACGCGGCGACCGTCGAGCGGTTCTCCCGCGAGGCCCGCACGCTGGCCTCGATCCGGCACCCCGGCGTCGTCATCGTCTACGACTACGGCGTCGACAACGACCGGCCGTACCTGGTCATGGAGTTGCTGCCCGGGCCGTCGCTCGCCGAGCTCCTGCGCGCGGACGGCCCGCTCCCGATCGAGAGCGTCCGCCGCTACGGCACCCAGGCCGCGTCCGCGCTCCAGGCCGTCCACGACGCCGGCGTGGTGCACCGCGACATCAAGCCCGCGAACCTCGTCATCGACTCCTCCGGCAACTGCCGGCTCGTCGACTTCGGCATCGCGCTCGGGTCGGTCGCCGACCACACGCTGACCGAGCACGGCGCGATCATCGGCAGCGCCGCCTACCTCGCGCCGGAGCAGGCCACCGGCGGCCGCGCGGACACCCGCTCGGACCTGTACGGCTTCGGCTGCCTGCTGATGACGCTGCTGACGGGCCGTCCGCCGTTCGACGACGACTCCCCCGTCGAGATCCTCACCCGGCACCTCAACGACGCCCCGGCCCGGCCCTCGGACCGCCGGCCCGAGGTGCCGCCGGACCTCGACGACCTCGTGATGCAGTTGCTGTCCAAGCAGCCCGAACTGCGGCCGGCGAGTGCGGCCGAGGTCGCCGACCGGCTCGGCGGTGCCACCGGTACGCGACCGCTCCCCGGCCCGGTGCCGCTGCCGCCGCGCGGGGGCTACGCGCCCCCGCCCCCGATCTACGCGGAGGCCGGTCCCACGGCGGCCATGCCGGTGTACAGCCACGCCGCCGAGCGCAACCGGGTCAAGCCGCTGCTGATCGTGCTCGCGGTGGTCGCCCTGCTCGCCGCCGGCGGTGTCGGCTGGGCGGTCATGCAGGAGAGCGACGACTCCCCCGGCACCCGCATCCCGTTCGTGCCGGACACCCCGACGCCCACGCCCTCACCGACGCCGGAGGCGACGATCGAGCCGTCGACGACGCCGACGCTCGGCCCGCCGCCGACCCCGAACCCGCTGACGACGCCGGAACCGACCCCGACGCCCACGCCGACCCCGGCGCCGATCATCGTGCTGCCGACCCCGACCCCGGACCCGACCCCGGTCCCGACGCCGGACCCGACCCCGGTCCCGACGCCCGATCCGACCCCCGCCGAGACGCCCGCCCCCTGACGGACCGTCAGGGGGATCGTCGGAGGATCAGTGCCCCCGGGCGATCCACTCGTCGAGGTGCGGGGCCTCTCCCCCGATCGTGGTGACCTCGCCGTGGCCGGTGTGGACCTTGACGTCGCCCGGCAGGACGAGCAGCTGGTCGCGGATCGAGGTGATGATCGTGCCGAAGTCGCTGTACGAGCGGCCGGTCGCACCGGGGCCGCCCTGGAACAGCGTGTCGCCGGAGAACAGCGCGCCGAGCTCCGGCGCGTAGAGGCACACGGCCCCGGGCGCGTGGCCCGGGGTGTGCATGACTTCGAGCACGGTGTCGGCGACGGTGATCACGTCGCCGCCGTGCAGCGTGCGGTCGGGCTTGCGGTCGGCGTAGACCATCCGCCAGAGCACGTCGTCGTCCGGGTGCAGAAGGATCGGCGCCCCGGTGTTGTCGGCGAGTTCGGCTGCCGCGTTGACGTGGTCGTTGTGCGCGTGGGTGCAGACGATCCCGACCAGGCGCCGGCCGGCCACGGCCTCCTCGATAGCCGCCGCGTCGTGCGCCGCGTCGATCACCACCACCTCGCGGTCGTCACCGACGAGCCAGACGTTGTTGTCCACGTCCCAGGTCCCGCCGTCGAGCGTGAACTGACCGGAGGTGACGAGGCGTTCGATGCGAGCGGCCATCAGAAGGATCCCTTAGTCGGAGTGGCGAGGCAGACGGTGCGTCAGAAAACTACGACCGAGCGGAGCACGTCGCCGTGGTGCATGCGCTCGAAGGCCTTCTCCACGTCGTCGATGCCGATGGTCTCGGACACGAAGGCGTCGAGGTCCAGGCGCTTCTGCAGGTACAGGTCGATGAGCATCGGGAAGTCGCGCGAAGGCAGGCAGTCGCCGTACCAGGACGACTTGAGCGAACCGCCGCGGCCGAACACCTCGATCATCGGCAGGTCCAGGACCATGTCCGGCGTCGGGACGCCGACGAGCACGACGGTGCCGGCGAGGTCGCGGCCGAAGAAGGCCTGCTTGTAGGTCTCGGGCCGGCCGACGGCCTCGATGACGACGTCCGCGCCGTTGCCCTCGGTCGCCGCGCGGATGCCCTCGACCGCGTCGGTGCTCTTCGAGTTCACCGTGTGCGTGGCACCGAGCTTGACGGCCATGTCGAGCTTCCGGTCGTCGATGTCGACGGCGATGATCTTGCGCGCACCGGCGAGGCGGGCACCCGCGATCGCCGCGTTGCCGACACCGCCGCACCCGATGACCGCGACCGAGTCCCCGCGCGTGACGTTGCCGGTGTTGATGGCCGCACCGATGCCGGCCATGACGCCGCAGCCGAGCAGGCCCGCCGCGGTGGCCGGAGCCGCCGGGTCGACCTTCGTGCACTGCCCCGCCGCGACCAGCGTCTTCTCCGCGAACGCGCCGATGCCGAGCGCCGGCGAGAGCGCGGTGCCGTCGGCCAGCGTCATCTTCTGCTTGGCGTTGTGCGTGGCGAAGCAGTACCAGGGCCGGCCGCGCTTGCAGGAGCGGCACTCGCCGCACACCGCACGCCAGTTCAGGATGACGAAGTCACCCGGCGCCAGGTCGGTGACGCCGGCGCCGACGGCCTCGACCCGGCCGGCGGCCTCGTGGCCGAGCAGGAACGGGAAGTCGTCGTTGATGCCGCCCTCGCGGTAGTGCAGGTCGGTGTGGCAGACCCCGCAGGCCTCGACCTTCACCAGCGCCTCACCGGGGCCGGGGTCGGGAACCAGGATCGTCTCGACCGAGACCGGAGCACCCTTGCTCTTGGCGACGACCGCGCGTACTTCGTGCATATCTGGACTCCTCGTCGAGCCGGACGGACCTGTCTGGATTTCTACCTGATCAAGCTGGGTCGACACGCGCGACCCGAACGGCGGCTTTTGCTCGACCCACGGTGCGCACGTTCGTAGCGTCACCCACTCGGGGGGACGCAGGGGGCCAACGGGGGTCCTGTCGTCGGCCTCACCGTGCGTGGCACTCGGCCCGCACCCGGGCACGCGCCGGACGGCGCTGCCCGGCCACTGCACAGAAGGAAACACACATGCACCGAGCACGAACCGGCCGCGCCCTGATCGGGTTCGCCGCCGGGGTCCTCGCCCTCACCGGGCTGACTTCCCTGAACTCGACCGCCGCCACCGCCGCGGCGCCGGGCTACCTGCCGATGACCGCGCTGCTCAACGGCAGCACGGTCTCGACCAATGTCGGCATCACCAAGAACGGGACGCCGATCAGCCTCGAGCAGTACGCCGCCGAGCGCGCCGGCTTCAACGTCACCGTCGTCGACGGCGAGACCTGGGCGGGCACGAGCGCCGCCCACTTCGCGCGGTACCAACTCCTGATCGTCGGGGACAACGAGTGCGGCGAGGCGGGCCCGGCCCTCGACGAGTCGGTCGGCAACGTGGACACCTGGGCACCGGTCGTGCTCGGCGCCACGCCGGCCAACGACGTCCCGGGCAACCGCGTCCTGTCCGGCCTCGACCCGTCGTGGCACTACGCCCAGAACAAGGGCCCGACCGAGCCGGGGAACCCGTCGACCGCCCCCACCGCGCGCTTCGTCGAGGCCGCGATCCGCTTCGCCGGCGCGAAGGCGGGCGCCACCGGCCTGTACTTCGGCCCGGCCTGCTTCACCGAGTCCGAGGCGTGGACGGCGATCGCGAACAAGCTCAGCACCGCCGGAACGGGCTTCACCGTGCAGAGCCACCTCGCGGCCACCAGCAACGACGTTCATCTGGTCCGCACCCCCGGCGCGAGCTTCCCGGGCCTGGCCCCGGCCGACCTGCCGGGCTGGGGCGCCACGGCCCACGCCTATTTCGACACCTTCCCCGCCGACTACCGGCCGCTGGCGATCGCCACCGACGCCGAGAGCGTGTCCACCCTCGACGTCAAGGCCGCCGGCGACCCCGGGCCGCGGAACGGCGGGACCGGCCAGAAGTCCTCGGACCGCGTCTCGGCCATGTCCGACAACACGACCTGTGGGCAGCAGGCGCTCGACGGTGCGAACGTCTGCGGTGAGGCCGTGGCGGTCTTCGCCGGTGCCGACCCGGTCGGGCCGAAGCCGCCGGTCGCGACGGCGACCTGCCGCGGGGAGAAGGCCACGATCGTCGGCACCCCGGGTGACGACGTCCTCATCGGGACGGCCGGCCGCGACGTCATCGTCGGCCTCGGCGGCAACGACGTCATCCGCGGTCGCGGTGGTGACGACCTGATCTGCGCCGGCGCCGGCAACGACAACGTCCGCGGCGGCGGGGGCAACGACCGCATCCACGGCGGCGCCGGCGACGACGTCCTGTACGGCGGAGCGGGCAGCGACCGCCTGTTCGGCCAGCGCGGCAACGACACGCTGCGCGGCGGCAACGGGGCAGACCGCCTCAGCGGTGGGCGCGGCAACGACAAGCTCTACGGCAACCGCGGCCACGACCACCTCGCCGGCGGCCGCGGCACGGACACGGGCTTCGGTGGCCCCGGTCTCGACACCTACGTCGGCGTCGAGACCCACACCGTGCCGTAGCGGCCGTTCCCAAACCTGCGGGATGACGTCCCG